>NZ_CAWUDM010000018.1:0-81852 GCF_963920855.1 Nostoc sp. CCY0012
CAGGCTCTATCCCTTATTAAACAAGCTGTTTAGCCTTCTTGTCACCCGTTAAGATAATTTTTAGTGTTATTTAGTACATATGTTCGCTACAACCAAATTGTCTTAAACTACTCCAAATGTTTATTTCAGTTGGAACATGAGTACTAGTACATATGGTGATGTAAAAAACTAAAAACCCCTATAAAAGTTACTTTACAGGGGTTTTAACGATTAAGCGGGCGGCGGGAATCGAACCCGCATTAATAGCTTGGAAGGCTATAGTTTTACCACTAAACTACGCCCGCAGAAGAGTAACTATATTTAATTACTAAATCAATCCATACACACATATTACACAACTTGGTATACTTGCTTTTTTTTGTATGGACTTTAACAAGTATAGCAAATAAAGTATCGGGACTACAACCCCTACTGAAAAATCTTTTAGGAGAGACATGACAATTGAGTCCGGCAAGGGTAGACTGGGGTGAAAACTTAGAGTTATGTACAAATTTGTGGTGATAGCTCTTGTTTGAAAGAGCTTTGCTTATGGTTTGGCGTCTCAAAGAGAGGAGGACTAAAGTCCTCACTACGAACCTTTAAAAACTCATTCATCTCATCTTGGGTGCATTCAAATAAGCTTGGGGATTTTCTGGGTCAAATTCTAAGCCATTAAAAAATTTCTCTACACCACGGGATGTACTGGCTGGGATAGCGGCTTCTTGACCAATGAATTTAGCCGCTTCTCGCCATAAATCTTCACGGTTAACGGCATCAATTAAGGGTTTTGTTTCAAAATTAGGGGAACGATTACCCCAACGCATATCTTCAATTAAAAACCATAAGTCGTGACTTTTGAAAGGGTAGGAAGCATTTTCCCGCCAGTACTTGATAGCATGAGGGCTATTTTTCACTACACGCCCATTACCGTAATCTATTGTGCCTAACAGGCGATCGCAAATCAAATCACTTTTTACACCTATCCATTGCCGTTGTGACATGATCTCAAACAGTTCTGCTTTATTTTCTGGCTGATCACACCAAATTTGCGCCTCCATCACAGCCGCCAGAAGTGCCTTCGCTGCCTTAGGGTACTTATCCACCCATTCAGCCCGCACTGTCAAGGCTTTTTCTGGATGATTATTCCACAATTCCCCACTTGTGACAGTTGAATAACCAAACCCTTGTTTAATTAACCGATGATGCCAAGGATCAACCACACAAAAGGCTTCCATACTTCCACTCCGCATACTTGCAACCATCTGGGGTGGAGGAACCACAATTACTGATGTATCTCTGTCAGGATCGATACCACCATAAGCTAACCACCAGCGCATAAAAAAATCGCCTGTCACCCGACGATAGGGAACTGCACAACGTACAGTTTCTCCGACTAGGGTTTTTTGAGCATAAATTGATTTTAAAGGCGAACTATCAAGACCTAAATTTAAATCTTTATAGGTATTAGCAACAGATATCCCCTGTCCATTTACATTCAGTCTTGCCAAGATGTACATGGGGATTTTTCGCCCATAGCTAATTTCGCCTGTAGCCATGAGATAAGTCATGGGAAACAGCAAATGACCACCATCTAAACCATCATTAGCAGCGCCTAACATCAATTTGTCACGCATAACAGCCCAGGAAGGCTGCTTGACAACGCGAACATCAGGCATCCCATATTTAGCAAAAAATCCCTTAACTTTGGCAATAATCACAGGACAACAACTCGTTACGGGAATAAAGCCTAGGGTGGCGGTGGTGACTTCAGGTGTATCGACGTGACTCGCATAAATACTGTAATGCAACTGACTAGTCATGACATGA
The DNA here is from genome assembly GCF_963920855.1 of Nostoc sp. CCY0012. Taxonomy (NCBI): domain Bacteria; kingdom Bacillati; phylum Cyanobacteriota; class Cyanophyceae; order Nostocales; family Nostocaceae; genus Nostoc; species Nostoc sp. CCY0012. Next base: position 1,807 of record NZ_CAWUDM010000018.1, read on the forward strand.
GAAGCTAAACGACTGGTGCAGCTATGAGTTAAAGCAGCTGCACCAGCAGTAGCAATGAATTTTCGTCTATGAAATTTTGCCATGTCAGATTTTCATATGTTTAGCTTGTTCTTGGTTCTGCAAGAACTGCATCAGTTCATGGCGGAGCAAATGATATTCTGAACAATTTTTAATTTCTAGAGAACGCGGGTGTTTAAAAGGTACATCTAAAATTTGACCAATGGTTGCAGCAGGGCCATTTTTCAACATGACAATCTGATCAGAAAGTAACAACGCTTCATCTACATCATGAGTCACCATAATTGTTGTGATATGATATGCCTCACAAATTCGCATCAACTCTACTTGTAAAGAACTGCGAGTTAAAGCATCTAATGCCCCGAATGGCTCATCTAATAGCAGTAATTTGGGCTGAATTGCTAAAGCCCTCGCCAATGCAACGCGCTGTTTCATCCCTCCAGAAAGTTGCCCTGGTTTCTTGGATGCAGCATCTTTTAATCCCACCATTTCTAGGTGAGAGGCAATAATTTGTCGGCGTTCATGTTTCGATTTATCAGGCATTGCTTTATTAACAAATAACGCCACATTGTCCCAAGCAGTCAGCCAAGGCAAGAGAGAATAGTTCTGAAACACTACCATGCGATCGCGGGCAGGTTTTTTAACCAATTGACCATCAACTAGTACCCGTCCTCTCGTTGCTTTTTCTAACCCTGCGACTATATTTAGTAAGGTAGATTTGCCACAACCAGAATGTCCAATAAGAGAGACAAAATTGGCCTGTTTAATATCTAAATTAATTTCTTGAAGAACAATATTATATGTTCCATTTTGGAGAGTAAACTCTTTTTCTATACCCCTGATTTCCACAAAACTAGACACAGTATGTCCTTTATGTTTGACGTGTATGTTTGACGTGTATGTTTGACGTGTATGTTTCCCGCGGATTGTTTATTTCAACCAAAATTATTCTTGAGGAGTTACTTTGGTAGAAACATAAGCCATAATTTTATCTAAAACTAAACCAACTCCACCGAGATAAGCAATTGCCAAGATAATTTCATGGATATTAGCATTGTTGTAAGCATCAACAATAAAAAAGCCAATTCCATCATCAGAAAGTAGCATTTCGGCTGCTACAACAGCTAACCAAGATAAACCAATAGCAATTCTTAACCCTGTAAATATATAAGGCAGAGTTGCAGGTAATAAAATTTGCCAGAAACTTTCAAATATTGATAAACCTAATATTTTGGAGACATTGATATAATCTTTTGGTATAAGCTGTACGCCCAAAGCAGTATTGAGAATTATTGGCCAAATAGCAGTAATAAAAATCACAAAAATAGCTGAAGGATTTGGTTTGAGGAATACTGCTTGTGCCATAGGCAGCCAAGCTAATGGAGCTACAGGACGCAGTAATTGAATAATAGGGTTAATTGCTTTTCTACAAAAATTGTTTAGACTAATAATGAAACCAATGGGGATTCCTAATATTGCTGCAAAAGAATAGCCTACAGCAACTCTTTTTAAACTAGCTAAAATTAACCAGAAAAACCCTTTATTATGTCCTCCATGATCAAAAAATGGATTTTTAATTAAATCCCATGTGTTGCTCACAACTTCTAGCGGAGAAGGTAGTAAGGTATTAGGACTTAAACTTAATAAATGCCAGATACTTAATAAAAATAAAACTCCAGTAATAGATGGGATAAAGTCTCTTATTTTCTGGGATATTTTTTCAATAATTTGTCTAGATAAATCGTGGTTATTTATGTTTATTTTCATTAACAATTAACCTTAGATCAAACATATATTTATAAATAATGAATAAAGGTATATTTAACATCAAAAATGACATCTGCAAAATTAATTTCAAATAAAACTATGCAGATGATAAATTTAGTATATTTTGAGAAACACTATCATAACTATAGCCAGGGATTTTTAGATGTCAAGATAAATTTTTACATAACTGGCTATACCATTCTTGTGAAAATGCAATGTCTGTAAATTTCTGTGCTATATCATAAATATTTCATAATATTTCCTATCCTATAACCTCAGATTTTTTTTGTTAATATATCCCTGGAATATCGTAGAGATTACTGAAAATTTAGTAATTATTTATTTTTCCTAGAAAAACTATTACCTCATTACCTATTAGTAATAATGTACAAAAAACTAGCAATTAAGCAATCTTTGCAATGGAGTCAACGTCTGCTTGGCTTGTATGCATTCATTGCCCTGCAAACAGGCAGTAGTACTGCTGCACCAGTAGCAAGACTAAATAATTGGCGCTTTAACCCAGAGGCTGTGCGATTAGAAATTACCCTCTCAGCAGGTACAACTCCCCAATACTTCTATCTCCCCGAACCGCCTCGTTTAGTTGTGGATTTGCCAGATACCAAGTTAGGCTATGTGCCTACAACACAAAATTACGTGGGAGCAATTCAAAGGATTCGTGTAGCCCAATTAAATGAGACTGTAACTCGGATTGTTTTGGATTTGGCCGCCGGTAACTTTATAGATACCAACAAAGTACAACTGCAACCAGTTTCCCAACAAAACCCCACGCGCTGGGTGTTACGTCCTACGATTACTAAATATACTCCCCCTACACAACCGGAAAATTTCCAGTCCTTACCCAATAATTTAACCCCAAGTCTGGGCTACCCTACTAGTAACTATCTCCAGTTACCCAGTACCTTATCTCCAATAAACAATAATTCCCAGCAACCTTTTGTCACTGTACCGCCCCTGATTCCCAACAACTCTTCTCAAGTACCCGGTTCTATTCTACCTCCAGCCACTTTCCCTAATCAACCCGGTAATTTCAATAACATTCCTCCTGGAACAACTCTTGATTTTCCCATTCCCACAACCCCCAACTCTCTACTCGATGAACCTCGTGTAGATGTAATTGAGTTTGGTCAACCCCTTCCCAAACCCAACTGATATAAATGCATTCATCTTCGGCCTAACCCTTACTTTTTTAGGGAATGGGGAAAATTTTTTCTCACTTACATTTGGAAATGCAAATTAGTATTAATTGTCAACCTAGATTACTAAGTAAAAACACTAACCTAAACGCCTCTCACCCCTAGTTTCTCACTAAAATCTGTCTGTTTCTTGGGGTTGTGAGACTGCACCTGGTTGAGACGTGAAGAAGTTTTGAGCTGCTTCATTTTGATAAATACATCTAATATCAGGATTCTCGCTGTCCAAGCTACCTGTAAAGCCAAAAGTATTTAAACGATTTCGACATTCTCTAACTTGGCTAGATGACACAAGCTTGCGTTGCTCTAAAATTGCCCAGTTATTTTGGCGCAGGACACACCCAGGACGCATATTTGGTTGAGCAACGTAGACATTAAATGGATTGAGAGTGACAAACAATCTAGCATCCATCACCATTGCACTAGCGCCAAACTGCACACAAATTTCAGGGTTTGGGGCTTTAGTATCAATGAATTCACGAGAAGCCACATTTGATGGAGTTAAAGTAGTTGTGGAGCTAAAAGCAATGCCAATGCCAATTCCTAAAACCAGCACCCCAGCCAAAATAGCGATGGTAGAGATGTTAAATAAAGAAGATTGGATAGCAGGAGGCTTAGAATTAGTAGCCGATCTACCAGTAGATTTACGTCTCATTTTCGCTTGATCACCTTCACGCTTGGGAAAGTTGGGAGTAGTCTACATTAGTCTCCCTTTTACAGTATGCCGATTCTTAACTGTAATTGTCTGTAAAATGGGCGATCGCACCTTGAGTAAGTTTTAGCAGTGGCGATCGCCCAAATTTTCACTGATTAAACAGCTTGATAACTAGCAGAGTAGGTATCTTTGAGAGGTTGCCAACGGAAAGCGCGATCGCCTCCCCTCTCAACGACTATCTTCACTCGCGGTTCTAAGCTGGGCAAAGTTGTTAAGTACTCAACTTCTTGATCCGAAAGAATATGCCCTTCAATGATCCACAACACCAAACCCTTAGACTTTGGTGGCAGTTGCTCTAAGTTGTAGTTGACAATCGGTGGTAGATAATACACATACCCTACCGCTGCACCACTACCAGTACTTTTTTTACCCAAATGAGGTGGTCTGACTCCATGAACTCCTGTGAGATAGGCAGCTACGTCGCCCAGTCCCCTAGCAGTAATATGAAGATTGACATAGCCAGCTGCACGCAGTCGGCGCCGATATCGACCTTCAAAACCCCCTTCTAGGGGTACATAAACTCCAAGAGAGCCAAATTTTTCGAGATCGCGAATTAAACCGTTGCCAGTGGTAATTAGTGCCATAAAGTTTTCGTCCTAGCCCACTTAGATATCTCTATTATTCACCTGAACCCACATTAGGTTAAAGTATCGCCGACAGAAAGCCCATTTTTCTTAAAAGTACCGTGCCAACAATACTAGCCCTTGTGAAAAATTTCTCGACAAAACCAGGTAGATGATTTATGATGTTAGATTGTGACCTATTGAGCAATTAGTCCACCATCTCTGTGCTATTTTTAATAGCATATTAACCACAGCCAGTAACTCACTTTTGCAAGAGATTAATTTGGCTCAAAGTGATCAGAGACTGGTAAACTAGAAAAGCCTTAAGGTTAAATAAAGAGTTGATGGCTCAATAACCACAGCCAACAAACAACTCCGGACTAAATTCACTCCGGTAGCCTTGAAAAATCAGGGAAAATCTTAGACTATAGTTTAAGGTAATTGTGTTGAGTGTCAAAAACTGAGCAGCCATGTTGGTTTTAGTCTTAGTTAAAGGATACTGAGTGGCTAGAAGTCACTTAAGTCCCACACAAGCACGGCAGTAGCATCAGGTGGGAAAACCCAGCCATAGCACTGCCTCCGGAAAGTGCCTAAGCAATTGCTTGGACGAAAGCATTGCTGCACAAAGCGCAAAGCTCTAAAGCATTGCCCTAATTCCAGAAGTTATTTCTTCCCAATGGGAAGATTCTTTTGGCTGTTTTGGTGACCAAGTGAGTGAAAGTAAACGGATTCACCAAACAGTAAGGACACAGCTTTTTGTGTATCGGCAAAAGTGGAACAGCGTCAGCTATTCCCAACCCAAAGGTTCGTCTAATTTTAATCAACACCTATCAAGGTGTTTTCAAGACAAAGCCAGCAAGTATATAAGGAGAACCAGTAACTGTGTCTGTAGGTATTCTCGGCACCAAGCTGGGCATGACCCAAGTCTTTGACGAAGAAGGAGTATCGATTCCTGTCACCATCGTTCAAGCAGGTCCATGCACTGTTACCCAAATTAAAACGAAGCAGACCGACGGTTACGCCGCCATCCAAGTTGGTTATGGTGACGTTAAACCTAAGGCGCTCAATAGACCTCTGCTGGGACACTTAGCCAAATCATCTGCTCCAGCATTACGACATCTGAATGAGTATCATACAGAGAATCCTAGTGATTATGCTCTAGGACAAGAAATTAAGGCAGATATTTTTAGTGCAGGTCAAATTGTAGATGTAGTAGGTACCAGTATCGGTAGAGGTTTTGCGGGCAACCAAAAGCGCAACAACTTTGGTCGTGGGCCTATGTCACATGGTTCTAAAAACCACAGAGCGCCCGGTTCTATCGGTGCTGGTACAACACCAGGACGCGTCTATCCAGGCAAACGGATGGCAGGACGTTTAGGTGGGAAGCGCGTGACAATTCGCAAGTTGACTGTAGTGCGAGTAGACCCGGAACGCAACTTATTGCTAATTAAAGGAGCCATTCCTGGGAAACCAGGGTCCTTAGTCAATATTCTGCCTGCAAAGCGAGTTGGGAAGTAGTCATTAGTCATCTAAGTCATTAACTAAAGATAAATGACAACGAACAACAGAAATTAAGACGAATGACAACCAACAACTAAGTAAAGGATAAAAGACAAAGGACAAAAAAATGGTTGAAAGTGTAGTTAAAAATTGGCAAGGAGAGCAAGTTGGTGAGACAACTTTTGAGTTGAAAGTTGCCAAAGAATCAACAGCATCTCACATCGTGCATCGGGCCTTGGTAAGACAAATGACCAATGCTCGTCAAGGAACCGCTAGCACAAAAACTCGTGCTGAAGTCAGAGGCGGTGGACGTAAACCTTGGCGGCAAAAAGGTACTGGTCGCGCTCGTGCAGGGTCTATTCGTTCACCCCTATGGCGTGGTGGTGGTGTGATATTTGGGCCAAAACCCAGAGACTTCAACTTGAAATTAAACCGTAAAGAACGGCGTTTAGCATTGCGAACTGCCTTCGTTAGTCGCGCCGACGATTTGATTATCGTAGAAGAATTTAACAACGAACTATCCCGCCCCAAAACCAAAGAATTAGTGGCAGCACTAACTCGCTGGGGAGCAACACCAGAAATTAAATCCCTGTTAATTTTGCCGGCAATTGTAGATACAGATAACGTTTATTTGTCAGCCCGCAATATTGAAAATTTAAAAGTCATTGCAGCCGACCAGCTAAATGTTTATGATTTGCTGCACGCTGACAAGATTGTCATCACGGCATCAGCCCTAGAAAAGATCAAGGAGGTCTACAGTGCCTAGGTTTGACCCCCGCAACCTTGCCGACTTAGTGCGTCGCCCAATAGTCACCGAGAAGGCGACCATCCTCATGGAGCAAAACAAATATACTTTTGAAGTAGCTCCCAAGGCCAGCAAGCCACAAATTAAGGCGGCACTTGAAGACTTGTTTCAAGTCAGAATTGTCAAAATTAATACCATGATGCCACCACGCAAACAGCGTCGTGTCGGCAAATTTATTGGTTACAAGCCCCAATACAAGCGAGCTATCATCACTGTAGCCCCTGGGGATGTAGACAAAATTAGACAAGTTCTATTCCCAGAGGTATAAAAATATGGGTACTCGTTCTTATCGCCCTTATACCCCAAGTACGCGTCAAGTTACCATCTCTGACTTTGCCGAAATTACCAAGTCAAAGCCAGAAAAGTCGCTAACAGTATACGTACACCGTCCCAAAGGTCGTAACAACCAAGGTCGGATTACTAGCCGTCGTCGGGGTGGCGGACACAAACAACTTTACCGGATCATTGATTTTAAACGTGATAAGCGCAACATTCCAGCCCAAGTCACAGCAGTTGAATATGATCCTAATCGCAACGCTCGCATAGCTCTGTTGTTATATGAAGATGGCGAAAAGCGTTACATTCTTCATCCCAATGGATTGAAAGTTGGGACAACCGTAATTGCAGGGGCTGACGCTCCTTTTGAAGATGGTAATGCTTTACCGCTCTCCAACATTCCTTTGGGTACTGCCGTTCACAACGTAGAACTCACACCTGATAAGGGCGGACAAATAGTTCGTGCTGCTGGTGCTAGCGCCCAGGTTGTAGCCAAAGAAGGTAAGTATGTAACACTCAAGTTACCTTCGGGAGAAGTCCGGATGATTCGCCGGGAATGCTACGCCACCATTGGACAAGTCGGAAACACTGACGCCAGAAACTTGAGCGCAGGTAAAGCTGGGAGAAATCGTTGGAAAGGTCGCCGTCCCAAGGTTAGGGGTAGTGTGATGAACCCTGTGGATCACCCACACGGCGGTGGTGAAGGTAGAGCGCCTATCGGTAGACCAGGGCCTGTAACACCTTGGGGTAAACCTACCTTGGGTGCCAAGACACGCAAACCCAAAAAAGCTAGTAGCAAATTGATTGTGCGTCGTCGCCGTAAATCTTCTAAACGTGGACGTGGTGGTCGTCAGTCATAGAATTTTAGATTTTCAATTTGGGATTTTAAATTAGGTTTACTGATGAAATCCCAAATTTGTCAGCCTAATTGCTCAAAATCCGAAATTATTCATCCACAATCCAAAATCGAACTATGGGTCGTTCTCTAAAAAAAGGTCCTTTCGTGGCCGATCACTTGCTCAGTAAAATCGAAAAGCTGAACGCGAAAAACGAAAAACAAGTTATTAAAACTTGGTCAAGAGCATCAACAATCCTGCCCTTGATGATAGGTCATACCATCGCTGTGCATAACGGGCGCCAACATGTTCCCGTATTTGTCAACGAGCAAATGGTAGGGCATAAGTTGGGAGAATTCGCCCCCACACGTACCTACAGAGGTCATGGTAAAAGTGACAAAAAAGCAGGGAGATAGTTATTAGTTATTGGTCTTTAGCTAATGACTAATGACTCAAGGAGAAAATTATGGCAACTGATACTACTGAAGTAAAGGCGATCGCTCGTTTTATACGCATTTCTCCCTACAAAGTGCGTCGTGTCCTCGACCAAATCCGGGGACGTTCCTACAGGGAAGCACTAATTGTCCTGGAATTCATGCCTTATAGAGCCTGTGATCCAATATTGAAACTGCTGAGAAGCGCCGCTGCTAACGCCGAGCATAACGCTGGTTTAGACCGGGCAACCCTGGTCATTACTCAAGCTTATGCCGATCAAGGCCCAGTCCTAAAACGGTTTCAACCAAGGGCGCAAGGCCGAGCTTACCAAATTCGCAAACCCACGTGTCACATCACTTTAGCTGTAGCGGCTGGTGCAGATGCTGAATAATTACCAGGCAAAAAAATTGCGTAAAGATCAGAAATTTTAGAGGAAGCATTTGTGGGACAGAAGATTCATCCAGTTGGTTTTCGTCTGGGGATTACACAAGAGCATCAATCCCGTTGGTTTGCTATTCCCGAACGTTATCCAGAACTTCTCCAAGAAGACTACAAACTCCGTCAGTACATAGAGAAAAAGTTAGGTAGACTGGCGCAAAACAACGCTGGTATTTCCGAAGTGCGAATTGAGCGCAAAGCTGACCAAATCGACTTAGAAGTACACACAGCTAGACCTGGTGTAGTGGTAGGTCGCGGTGGACAAGGCATTGAATCACTGCGTAACGGACTACAAGAACTTTTGGGTAGCAATCGGCAAATCCGCATTAACGTTGTTGAAGTACAAAAAGTTGATGCTGATGCCTACTTGATTGGTGAATACATTGCTCAACAATTAGAACGTCGTGTTTCGTTTCGGCGGGTAGTCCGGCAAGCCATTCAGCGCGCTCAACGTGCTGGTGTCCAAGGCATTAAAATTCAAGTCAGTGGTCGCCTCAACGGGGCAGAAATTGCCCGGACAGAGTGGACTCGCGAAGGTAGAGTACCTTTACATACCTTACGCGCTGACATTGATTACGCCTACTGCACAGCCAAAACAATTTACGGGATTCTAGGAATCAAAGTATGGGTGTTCAAGGGAGAAATTATCCCTGGACAAGAGGAAACTCCCTCCGCACCGAATACACGCGATCGCGAACCTCGTCGCCGTCAACAACAGCGCCGTCGTCAGCAATTTGAAGACCGATCTAATGAAGGATAGGGGCTAGAGGCTAGAGGCTAGAGGCTAGAAAATACTAGACCCCAGTCTTTAATCCCTAATTCCTCATCCCTAATCCCTAATCCCTAGTACCTAGTCATGTTAAGTCCTAGAAGAACTAAATTCCGCAAACAACAACGCGGACGAATGGAAGGTCTAGCCCACCGTGGCTGTAACATTAATTTTGGTGATTTTGCGCTCCAAGCTCAAGAACCAGCCTGGATTACCTCTCGGCAAATTGAAGCCTCCCGGCGAGCAATGACCCGTTACATCCGTCGGGGTGGTAAAATCTGGATTCGGATTTTCCCCGATAAACCTGTAACCATGCGTCCGGCTGAAACCCGGATGGGTTCTGGTAAAGGTTCACCAGAGTTTTGGGTAGCCGTAGTTAAGCCAGGACGCATTATGTTTGAAATCGCTGGGGTTTCTGAAGAAATCGCCCGTGAAGCTATGCGGCTAGCTTCCAATAAGCTACCCATTAAAACCAAGTTTATTGTGCGTCCTCAACCACAGGAGCAGGAGTAGGTTATGCCTCTTCCCAAGATTTCAGAAGCTAGAGAATTAAGTGACGATAAACTGGCTGAGGAAATTATCGCGGTCAAAAAACAACTGTTTCAGTTGCGCTTACAAAAAGCTACAAGACAATTAGATAAGCCTCACCAATTCCGCCACGCCCGACATCGCCTAGCCCAATTGCTGACCGTAGAATCAGAACGCAAACGGGCCACAAGTCAACCGACTACAGAAGAGCAATAGGAGATTATGGCAATCAAAGAACGAGTCGGCTTGGTAGTGAGCGACAAAATGCAAAAAACGGTGGTAGTCGCTGTGGAAAACCGCGCTCCTCATCCCAAGTACGGCAAAATTGTAGTTAAAACCCGACGCTACAAAGCTCACGATGAAGACAGTAAATGCAAAGTGGGCGATCGCGTGCGGATTCAAGAAACTAGACCTTTGAGTAAAACCAAGCGCTGGCAAGTCAAAGAAATCTTGAACACCAAAGCGACAACTTAATAGTTGTATAACAACTAACAACTCCAAAAGGGAGACCAATTGTGATTCAACCCCAGACTTTCCTTAATGTCGCAGATAATAGCGGTGCCAAAAAACTCATGTGCATCCGTGTATTAGGTGCTGGCAACAGACGTTATGGTTTCATCGGCGACAAAATTATTGCTGTTGTCAAAGATGCCATTCCCAACATGGCTGTGAAAAAATCCGATGTCGTCGAGGCAGTTATTGTCCGCACCCGTCATAACATCCGCCGGGATAGTGGCATGACAATTCGCTTTGACGATAACGCAGCTGTGATCATCAACAAAGATGGTAATCCCAGAGGTACACGGGTATTTGGCCCAGTTGCCCGGGAATTACGCGATAAAAACTTCACCAAAATTGTTTCTCTGGCTCCGGAGGTGCTGTAATGGCAAACCGCAAGGAAAAGCCTAAAGTATTCTACAAAATGCACGTCAAAACTGGTGATACCGTGCAAGTGATTGCTGGCAAAGACAAAGGTAAAGTTGGCGAAGTGGTCACAGCACTACCCCAACTCGGTAAAGTCATTGTCAAAGGTGTCAACATTAAGACTAAACACATGAAACCCCAACAAGAAGGGGAATCAGGCCGGATTGTCACCCAGGAAGCTCCTATTCATAGCTCCAATGTGATGCTCTATTCCACCAAGCAAAACGTCACCAGTCGTGTTTGCTATACCTTCACCGCAGAAGGTAAAAAGGTGAGAAAACTAAAAAAAACGGGCGAAATTCTCGATAGCTAAGAATTTACCCAAATTGAGATTTTAGATGAAAAATTTTAAATCTAAAATCCCCCATATCATCTTCCCTGACCAAGACCAGGGATAAGGACAAACAACTATGGCGACAACAAGACTCAAAACCTTATACCAAGAGACAATTGTCCCCAAACTGACGAGTCAGTTTGAATACACTAACGTTCATCAAGTACCGAAGTTAATCAAAATTACTATTAACCGAGGTTTGGGGGAAGCGGCTCAAAATGCTAAGGCGCTAGAAGCGTCTTTAAATGAAATTGCGTTGATCACTGGTCAAAAACCAGTAGTGACACGGGCGAAAAAGGCGATCGCCGGCTTTAAAATTCGTCAGGGTATGCCTGTTGGCATCATGGTGACCCTCAGAAGCGAGCGGATGTATGCTTTTCTCGACCGACTGGTGAGCTTATCATTACCCAGAATTAGAGACTTTCGCGGCATTAGTCCTAAAAGTTTTGACGGTCGCGGAAACTATACTCTGGGTGTGAGAGAACAGCTAATTTTTCCAGAAGTCGAGTACGACAGTATCGACCAAATCCGTGGTCTGGATATTTCTATCATCACTACAGCGAAAACCGACGAAGAAGGCCGCGCCTTACTTAAAGAAATGGGAATGCCTTTTCGCGATCAATAAGTTCATCTAAAGAGGGAACGATGGCGGCTAACGACACAGTTGCAGATATGCTGACGCGCATCCGCAATGCCAACCTGGCAAGGCATCAAACTACAAACGTGCCAGCCACAAAAATGACTCGTAGTATTGCAAAAGTACTACAAGAGGAAGGCTTTATTGCTGAATTTTCCGAAGCAGAAGCAGGGGTACAACGTAACCTAGTGATTTCCCTGAAATACAAAGGTAAGAATCGTCAACCCTTAATTACTGCCTTGAAGCGAGTGAGTAAACCTGGTTTGCGCGTTTACTCCAACAGAAAAGAATTACCAAGGGTACTAGGTGGTATCGGCATTGCCATTATTTCTACCTCCAGTGGCATCATGACTGACCGTGAAGCACGGCGTCAGAGCTTGGGTGGTGAAGTGCTTTGCTATGTTTGGTAGTCATTTAGTCATTTGTCATCATTAACCGACAAAAGACAAAGGACAAATAACAAAGGACAAAAGGTCATGTCTCGTATTGGTAAACGTCCAATTACAATTCCTGCCAAAGTGCAAGTGACAATTGATGGCACAAAGGTAGTAGTGAAAGGCCCTAAAGGCGAACTTTCTCGTGATCTACCTGCCAATGTCATTGTCTCTCAAGAAGGAGAAATCCTCCAGGTAACCCGTCGGGATGAAACCCGTGTTTCTCGACAAATGCATGGTTTGAGCCGCACCTTGGTCGCCAATATGGTCGAGGGAGTTTCTCAAGGCTTTCAACGTCGTTTGGAAATCCAAGGCGTGGGTTACCGGGCACAAGTTCAAGGTCGGAATCTAGTTTTGAACATGGGTTTCAGCCACCAAGTTCAAATTGTTCCCCCAGAAGGTGTGCAATTTGCCGTGGAAAATAACACTAACGTTATCGTTACTGGCTACGACAAAGAAATAGTAGGCAACACAGCAGCCAAAATTCGTGCCGTGCGTCCACCAGAACCCTACAAAGGTAAAGGTATTCGCTATGCCGGTGAAGTGGTCAGGCGCAAAGCTGGTAAGACTGGTAAGAGTGGTAAGAAGTAAACATGAAACTTACTCGTAGAGAATCAAAACAACGTCGCCATCGACGCGTTCGTGGTAAAGTTATCGGCTCTACAGAACGTCCCCGTTTAGCCGTATTTCGTTCCAACGAACATATTTATGCTCAGGTAATTGATGATACACAGCATCACACCTTAGTAGCAGCCTCAACTGTAGAACCAGATTTGAAAACTAATTTATCTACAGGTGCTACTTGTGAAGCATCAGCGCAAGTTGGCAAATTGATCGCAGTGCGATTGCTAGAGAAAGGAATCACCAAAGTAGTCTTTGATCGCGGTGGTAACTTATATCATGGTCGTGTCAAAGCCTTAGCTGATGCAGCACGCGAAGCTGGTTTAGATTTCTAAAGTCATTAGTCATTAGTCATTGGTCATTAGTCATTGGCTAAAGACAAAAGACAAATGACAAAAGACAAAAGACAACTGACTAATAGAGAGCATTTGATTATGGCAACTGGTCGTCGTAAAGCGAACCGCACAAAGAAAGAAGAAACTAACTGGCAAGAGCGTGTCATCCAAATCCGCCGGGTGAGTAAGGTCGTCAAGGGAGGTAAAAAACTTAGCTTCCGAGCGATCGTAGTCGTCGGCAATGAACGCGGCCAAGTTGGTGTAGGAGTAGGTAAAGCCTCAGATGTCATTGGCGCTGTGAAAAAAGGTGTAGCCGATGGCAAAAAACATCTGATTGATATCCCCATGACCAAATCCAACTCCATCCCCCACCCTATTGATGGTGTCGGTGGTGGTGCTAAGGTGATGATGCGCCCAGCTGCACCTGGTACTGGGGTAATTGCCGGTGGTGCTGTACGGACTGTGTTGGAATTGGCAGGGGTTCGTAACATCTTAGCCAAGCAACTCGGCTCCAATAACCCACTTAACAACGCTAGAGCCGCAGTGAATGCCTTATCTACACTACGTACTCTTTCTGAAGTAGCTGAAGATCGGGGTATTCCTATTGAAAAACTCTACATCTAGTAGAGTCGCCCTATCAGAGCTTTTGTGTAAACAAATACTAATTACATCATGAGACTCAACGATGTTAAGCCCCAAAAAGGCTCCAAAAAACGCCGCCGCCGTGTAGCCAGGGGTATTTCCGCCGGTCAAGGTGCTAGCGCTGGTTTAGGTATGAGAGGTCAAAAATCTCGTTCTGGTAGTGGTACTAGACCGGGTTTTGAAGGGGGTCAACAACCGTTGTACCGTCGCGTACCTAAGCTTAAGGGCTTTCCGGTGGTGAATCGGAAAATTTACACTACGATTAATGTAGATAAGCTAGCCTCCCTTCCTGCCAATACAGAAGTAACTTTGGATTCCTTGAAAAAGGCAGGTATCCTTACTGCTTCTAAGGGCCCATTGAAAATTTTGGGCAACGGGGAATTGAATGTATCGCTCAAGGTACAAGCGGCAGCTTTTACAGGACAAGCTCGGAGCAAAATTGAGGCAGCTGGTGGCAGTTGCGAAGTCTTATAGTGAGAACAAAAGCGCACTTTGCAAACTAGCTGCCAATGCCTGGTTCACAGTAAAGGTAGCATTCTATGATCAGTCGAGAAAAAGCCCCAACGGCTCAAGAAACTTTTATGCAGATGGCACAAGCAGCCGGACTGAGAGGTAGGCTGCTTGTCACCGTCGGTATTTTAATTTTGGTTCGTCTAGGCATCTTTTTGCCAGTACCAGGACTTGATAGAGCAAGGTTTGCCGAAGCAATATCGGGTAATAATGCCGTCTTCGGTTTGTTGGATATATTCTCTGGGCGCGGACTTTCCACTTTGGGAATTTTTGCTTTAGGGATTTTGCCCTTTATTAATGCGTCCATTATTATCCAATTGCTAACTGCGGCAATTCCATCTTTAGAAAATTTACAAAAAAATGAAGGCGAAGCGGGAAGGCGGAAAATTTCGCAAATTACCCGCTATGTCACTGTGGTTTGGGCAACTATTCAAAGTGTGGCTTTCTCGGCATTCTTCCTGCAACAATTTGCTTTAAATCCAGGTTTAATATTTGTGGCTGAAACAGCGATCGCTCTGACTGCTGGTTCTATGTTTGTCATGTGGGCATCAGAACTAATTACAGAGCGGGGAATCGGCAATGGAGCATCCTTACTGATTTTTGTCAACATTGTCGCTTCATTACCAAAAGCCTTGGGCGATACCATTGACTTGGTGCAAGTGGGTGGCAGAGAAATCGTTGGCCGCGTCATTGTCTTAGTCTTGGTCTTCTTGGCAACAATTGTGGGTATTGTGTTTGTTCAAGAAGGAATCCGTCGTATCCCGATTATTTCCGCGCGTCGCCAAGTAGGTCGTCGAGTATTGGCAGAGCAGCGCAGTTATTTACCCCTGCGGCTCAATTCCGGTGGTGTCATGCCGATTATTTTTGCAGCGGCAATTCTGAGTCTGCCACTGTTAATCGCTAACTTCACCCGCAATCCGGAGATAGCAAATATAGTCAACACTTATCTTAGTCCTGGAGGATCTGGGGCTTGGGTTTATGCTCTGGTCTACTTAGTTTCCATCATTTTCTTTAGTTACTTCTATTCTTCATTGATTGTCAATCCAGTTGATGTGGCGCAGAACCTGAAGAAAATGGGATCTAGCATTCCAGGGATTCGTCCAGGTAAGGCGACAAGCGAATATCTGGAGCGCGTCATTAATCGACTAACGTTTTTGGGCGCGATCTTTTTGGGCTTTGTGGCTATTATCCCCACTGCCGTTGAAAGTGCTTTAGGTGTACCAACATTTAGAGGCTTGGGTGCTACTTCTTTACTAATTTTAGTAGGTGTGGCTATCGACACAGCAAAGCAAGTCCAAACTTACGTTATCTCTCAGCGCTATGAAGGAATGGTGAAACAATAGTGACAGTGACGCGATTAATCTTCTTGGGCCCACCTGGAGCTGGTAAGGGAACTCAAGCTCAAACCTTAGCTGCACATTTAAATATTCCCCATATTTCTACAGGGGAAATATTAAGACAAGCGATGCAAGAGCAAACCCCTTTGGGAATTAAAGCTCAAAGTTATGTAAATAGCGGCGATTTAGTCCCCGACCAGTTAGTTCAGGACTTAGTGCAGGAGCGCTTACATCAACCAGATGTTAAATCTGGCTGGATTCTCGATGGTTTTCCCCGTAAAGTTACTCAAGCCGCTTTTTTAGAAAAATTGCTGGCAGAACTTCATCAGAGTAATGAAAGGGTAGTTAACTTGGATGCTCCAGACGATGTTGTAGTAGCACGTTTACTAGCTAGAGGACGGAAAGATGATACCGAAGAGGTAATTCGTCATCGTCTAGAAGTTTACCGGGCTGACACTGCACCTTTAATTGATTATTACGGCGATCGCCAAAAACTTTTGACGATTAACGGTGATCAATCCCAAGAAGAAGTCACTGATGAACTGCAAAAAATCATAGCTGACTAGGTAGAGCAATGGGAGTAGACAATTTATAACTTACTACTCCCAAATTTGGGGTAATGCCTTAGTTAAACCAAGACCGCGCTGATTCATTACTCCCCCTCATAGCAAAATGCAAGTCAATTTTAGCTAAGATATATTAATAAACTGTTGATATATTTCTTAATTTGTGTTCTTTTGCAGATGAAGCGCTGCAACTGACTAAATAGGAGATTGTTGAGTTGAGGAAAAAACAAATTGTCTAAGCAAGATTTGATTGAAATGGAAGGCACTGTTACAGAGTCCTTGCCCAATGCGATGTTTCGCGTTGACTTGGACAATGGATTCAATGTCTTAGCACACATTTCTGGTAAGATTCGCCGTAATTACATCAAGATTTTACCTGGCGATCGCGTCAAGGTAGAGTTAACTCCTTACGACCTGACAAAAGGCAGAATTACTTATAGACTGCGGAAGAAATAGTCATATGTAGAGAATATTACCATAAAACCATTTTTTTGGGGTCTACCCAATTACTTAACTGAATTATTTTCCCTAAAAATGCTATAATTTACTATTTGGAGTCAATTAGAAAAGGCATGAAAGTCCGAGCCTCAGTCAAAAAAATTTGTGAAAAGTGTAACGTGATCCGCCGTCGCGGTCGCGTGATGGTGATTTGCGTCAATCCCAAACACAAACAACGTCAAGGATAGCACTCTGGCACATTTGAGAGTGAGGTGCAACACAGAGTGATTACCATCAAACGCTACAAAGGCGATTAATCACACTTTTCTAACAGCAACTGCGATAACAATAGGGAGAAATTCATTGTGGCACGTATTTCCGGAGTAGACCTTCCACGCGATAAGCGTGTAGAAATTGGTCTGACTTATATCTACGGAATTGGGTTAACAAGGTCGCTGGAAATTTTAGCGGCTACAGGTGTCAACCCAGATACCCGCGTTAAAGATTTAAGTGATGCTGACGTAGCAGCGCTGCGCGGCGAAATAGAAAGCAACTACCAAGTTGAAGGTGATTTACGGCGCTTAGAAGCCATGAACATCAAACGCTTGGTTGACATTGGTTGCTACCGAGGTCGTCGTCACCGCATGGGCTTACCAGTCAGAGGTCAAAGAACCCGTACTAATGCTAGAACCCGTCGTGGTAGAAGGCAGACAGTGGCTGGTAAGAAGAAGGCTCCAGGCAAATAAACTTTCAATGCTTGCTCTTCTGGCAGGCAAGTTTAACCTTAAATTCACTAAACAAATATGGCGAGACAACCAACTAAAAAAGGCGGGAGCAAAAAGCAGAAGCGGAACGTCCCCAACGGAATGGCCTACATCCAGTCTACTTTCAACAATAGCATTGTCACCATTACCGATCAAAATGGTGATGTGATTTCCTGGGCTAGTGCAGGTTCTAGCGGTTTTAAGGGAGCAAAAAAGGGAACTCCCTTTGCTGCACAAACTGCTGCTGAAAGTGCAGCCCGTCGGGCTATGGATCAAGGAATGCGCCAAATTGAGGTCATGGTAAGTGGCCCTGGAGCAGGTAGAGAAACCGCTATTCGCGCCCTCCAAGGAGCAGGACTGGAAATTACATTGATTCGGGATATTACCCCAATTCCTCACAATGGTTGCCGTCCACCCAAGCGCCGCCGAGTCTAGATGCAACCTGTTAAGTGTTTGGTCTACAAACTGTTTCTGATAACTTGAGCGACTAGAAGCCAGTCAGCTCTTCCTATCGGGAGGGCTGGTAAACTTCAGAGCAACCAAATTAAATAAATGATATTTGCTCCTAAATAGCGATATCAAACCATCCTGCCATTAAATCCTGGCAGTTTAATCTACCTAGAGAAACCTAGGGAAACAAAAGTAAAGTCGGGAGGCAATTGATTTGCCTGCTAGCAGCACCTTAAAAAAGGGAGGCTAATCCGTGGCGCAGTTTCAAATTGAATGTGTAGAGTCTAATACTGAGGAAAGTCGGAGCCATTACAGCAAATTTGTTCTCGAACCTCTAGAACGTGGTCAAGGAACAACAGTGGGCAACGCGCTGCGGCGGGTTTTACTGTCGAATCTAGAAGGAACAGCAGTTACAGCAGTCAGAATTGCCGGCGTCTCTCACGAGTTCGCTACAGTTCCCGGCGTGCGAGAAGATGTGCTAGAAATCCTCATGAAAATGAAGGAAGTCATCCTCAGAAGCTATTCTTCTCAAGCCCAGATTGGCAGATTACTTGTGAATGGGCCAGCAACGGTCACCGTGGCACACTTTGATTTACCCAGTGAAGTCGAAGTAATAGATCCCACCCAGTATGTAGCCACCCTCGCCGAGGGAGGTAAGCTGGAAATGGAATTTCGGATTGAGAAAGGTAAAGGCTATCGCACCGTAGAGCGGGGACGAGAGGAAGCTACATCTTTAGACTTCTTGCAAATCGACTCCGTGTTTATGCCAGTGCGGAAAGTCAATTATAGTGTCGAAGAAGCCCGTGGAGATGGCTCAATTACCAAAGACAGACTACTGTTAGAAGTCTGGACAAATGGTAGTATCTCCCCCCAAGAAGCACTATCTTCAGCCGCTGGTATTCTAGTAGAGCTATTTAATCCGTTAAAAGATATCTCACTGGAACCAACAGACACCGGTGCTGATATCCCAGACGACCCCACTGCCCAAATTCCCATTGAAGAGTTACAACTTTCTGTGCGGGCTTACAACTGTCTCAAACGCGCACAAGTTAACTCTGTCGCTGACTTGTTGGATTTTACCCAAGAAGACTTGTTAGAAATTAAAAACTTTGGTCAAAAGTCAGCAGAAGAGGTAGTTGAAGCTTTACAGCGCCGCTTAGGTATTACTTTGCCCCAAGAACGAGGCTCTAAACACCCATAGACCAATTTTTACTAAATTCATAGTGCATTATTATGCGTCACCGTTGTCGAGTAAAAAAACTCAGTAAACCAGCTGACCAGCGCCGTGCCTTGTTACGCGCGCTCACCACCGAAGTTATCCGTCATGGCCGGATTACTACTACTTTAATCAGAGCTAAAGTAGTACGGAGTGAAGTGGATAAAATGATTACTTTAGCCAAAAATGGTTCCTTATCAGCACGTCGGGAAGCTTTAGGCTATATCTACGACAAGCAACTGGTTCATGCTTTATTTGAGCAAGCACCCAACCGATATGGTAATCGTCAAGGTGGTTATACCCGCATTTTACATACCGTCCCTCGTCGGGGAGATAATGCGGAAATGGCCATAATTGAACTGGTATAGTCATAATTTTAGATTTGGGATTTTAAATTTTGGATTAAATCTGAAATTGGAAATCTAAAATCGAGTTGTATGTTAGAAAGCCACCAGCCGCCCCAAACCCATCGAGTAGCCCTAGTAATTCAATACTTGGGCACTCATTTTCATGGCTGGCAACGGCAAAAGCAACATCGTACAGTTCAAGAAGAAATAGAAACAGCCATCGCCACGGTGCTTGGTTATCATGTGACATTACATGGTGCCGGGCGAACCGATTCTGGAGTCCATGCTGCTGCTCAAGTAGCCCATTTTGAAGCCACAGGTTTGATACCACCTCACAAGTGGGCAGCAATCCTTAACAGCTATCTGCCTCAAGATATACTAATAAAGGCTTCGGCTAGTGTCGATCACCACTGGCACGCACGTTTTAGTGCAGCTTATCGACGGTATCGCTACACCATATACACTGAAGATCGACCGAACTTGTTCGTGAGACCCTTTAGTTGGCATTATTATTATGCACCCCTGGATGAATGCTTAATCCAAGCTGCCCTAACACCCCTGATGGGGAGGCATCATTTGGCTGCATTTCACCGTGCAGGGTCAAAGCGATCGCATTCTTGGGTAGAGGTGCAAGCAGCAGAATGTCATCGCAGTGGGCCGTTTCTTCATATTGAAATTCAGGCAAATGGATTTTTATATGGCATGGTACGGCTGTTAGTAGGAATGCTGGTACAAGTAGGCTCTGGCCAGCGTTCACTTGCCAGCTTCACCGAACTCTGGAAAGAACAACGTCGGGAAGAAGTCAAACACGCTGCCCCTCCCCAGGGTTTGTGTTTATTAAGAGTTGGCTATCCAGACTTTCCCTTTCCCCTAGAGATTTGGTATGAAACCCTGCCAAAGTTGGTTTTTCCGCCGATAATTCCCAGGGAATACCCCCAACTAGATACCGTTGATCTCATTTCCAAACCAGCAAGTAAAACAAAACCCCAATGAGTAAAACATACCTTCCTCCTCAAGCATCCCTTGAGCGTGAGTGGTACGTAGTAGATGCCACAGATAAACGCCTCGGCCGCCTCGCAACTGAAATCGCCATGATTCTCAGAGGCAAAAAGAAAGCCGAATATACTCCTCACATGGATACAGGTGACTTTGTTATCGTTGTCAATGCTGAAAAAGTAGCAGTCACAGGCAAAAAACGCAGTCAAAAACTTTACCGTCGCCATTCCGGCCGTCCTGGCGGGATGAAAACAGAAACTTTTGCCAAACTGCAACAACGCCTACCAGAAAGGATATTAGAACACGCCGTCAAAGGAATGCTACCGAAAAATAGCCTCGGTAAGCAGTTGTTCACCAAATTAAAAGTCTACGCTGGGCCTACACATCCCCACGACGCACAAAAACCCAAAGAACTCAACATTAATACAATTCCTGGAGCAGAAAGTTAATGGTAGTAGCAGAAGCAAATAGCGGTCGCGCCGTGTACTGGGGTACAGGCCGCCGTAAATCCGCTGTAGCACGGGTCAGATTGGTTCCCGGTGAAGGTAAGTTGACTGTCAACGGTAAGGATGGAGAATTGTACTTTCAATTCAACGCCAACTACCTAGGAGTTATTAGAAATCCTCTAGAAACTCTAGGATTGGAAAACGAATACGACATTTTGGTGAAAGCTGAAGGCGGCGGCTTAACCGGACAAGCTGATTCTATTCGTTTAGGAGTGGCTCGCGCCTTGTGTCAACTAGACCCAGAAAACCGTCCACCTTTGAAAATCGAGGGCTACCTAACTCGCGATCCTCGTGCCAAAGAACGGAAAAAATATGGTTTGCACAAAGCCCGGAAAGCTCCTCAGTACTCCAAGCGTTAAACATTGGGCATGGGGATATTGGGTATTGGGTATGGAGAAAATTCTTGCCTAGTCCCCAGCGATGCACTGAGCTTGTCGTAAAGCCCTGAAGGGCATAGCTGCGCTTACCGCGCAGCGTCTCGAAGAGAAGTGTCCCCAGTCCCTCTTCACACCTGAAAGTTATAATTGATATAGATTCACGACAAAAAACATGGCTAAATCTGATATTCATCCCCAGTGGTATCCAGACGCTAAAGTTTACTGTAACGGTCAAGTTGTTATGACTGTTGGCTCTACCAAGCCGGAATTGCACGTAGACGTATGGTCTGGAAATCATCCCTTTTATACTGGTACTCAGAAGCTGATTGACACAGAAGGTCGAGTTGAACGCTTCTTGCGTAAATACGGTATGAGCAGCACTCAAACTACAGACGAAACCCAAGAAAATAAGTAGCGGCTTGGCTCTGCTGTTAACGACGACCCTGCAACTGCTGGGTCGATTGTCATTTTTTGGCGAGCCAATTTGTTATTTTAAGGAGCGATCGCATTCGTCATGGCTGAATCATACTTACTAGATAAACTGAAATCGGTTGAACAAACCTTTAATGAACTAACCCGTCGGCTGGCTGATCCTGATACTGCTAGCAATCCTGATGAGTATCAAAAAATCGCCAAGTCGCGTTCGTCTTTGGAAGAAGTAGTAAATACCTACGAAACCTGGAAAACTGCTACTGAAGAACTAGTAGGAGCGCGTCAGGTACTCAAAGAGTCTAACAGTGACCCAGAGTTGCAAGAAATGGCAGCTTTGGAAGTAAAAGAATTAGAAGAAAAATTAGAATACCTAGAAACTCGGTTGAAGGTTTTACTCTTACCCCGCGACCCCAATGATGATAAAAACATCATGTTGGAAATTCGTGCTGGTACTGGTGGTGATGAAGCGAGTATTTGGGCTGGAGATTTACTGCGGATGTACTCCCGCTATGCTGAACTCCAGAATTGGAAAGTAAAACTAGTGAGCGAGTCACTAGGTGAAATGGGCGGCTTTAAAGAAGTAATCCTCGAAATTCAGGGTGATAGCGTTTATAGCCAGCTAAAGTTTGAAGCGGGAGTGCATCGCGTGCAGCGTGTACCTGCCACTGAAGCTGGGGGAAGAGTTCACACTTCTACGGCCACAGTAGCGATTATGCCAGAAGTGGATGATGTGGAAATTCACATTGATCCCAAAGATATTGAAATGAGTACAGCGCGTTCTGGTGGTGCTGGTGGACAAAACGTCAACAAAGTGGAAACCGCTGCTGACTTGTTCCACAAACCCACAGGTATCCGCATTTTTTGTACAGAAGAACGTAGCCAGTTGCAAAACAAAGAACGGGCGATGCAAATTCTCCGGGCTAAACTTTACGAAATGAAGTTAAGTGAACAACAAGACGCTGTAACTTCCATGAGGCGATCGCAAGTTGGTACAGGGTCGCGATCAGAAAAAATTCGCACCTACAATTATAAAGATAATCGCGTGACCGACCACCGTCTAGGACAGAATTATTCTCTGAACCCTGTCTTAGAAGGTGATTTAGAAACGGTGATTCAATCTTGTATCTCTCAAGACCAGCAAGAACGTCTGGCAGAGTTAGCTAGTTCTACTAATAACTAACTTGTTGCTGTTAAACTTCCTGGAAAACCGCTTGTGGCTCTGTATTTTTTTAGCACATATAAGCGGTTTTCTAATGCCGCCTGTAAGGCATCTTGTATTTCACTGGGATAATGGTAATACAGAAATTCATACTTAATAACGTAATTTAACCTCTTCCATTCCTTTAAAGTTTGGCAACAGTAAATTAATTTTTCTACTTCCCTGTGCCAACGTGCAAAAATCCGGTAGCTGAAAAAGCTGCTGCACACGTTACCCTTTGTATCCCAATAAGAAATACACACTTGATGCTTGAGGTGGTGGATTTTTTTAACTTGCTTCACGTCATAGCCTTTAACTTTTAAAGCTTCTTTGACTTCTGCGTCAGAAATGTTCCACTGTTCTGGTTTAATCTTATTAGTGGCGATGAGATTGCGACCTTGGCGGCGATACTGATTAACTTTACGTGACTTGCGGAACATGATGCACTCTTGAATTGATTGGCAGCAACACTAAAAGGTTGAGTTGCGTAGTTATTTTAAAGTTTAAACTAAAATTGCTACCTTGCAACAATCATTTTAAATGATCAGTCACAACAAACCTTGTCAAGATAAAAGTTAAATTTTCAGTTGTGCTGATTAAACTTGTAAATACAGTTGGCTAGCTATATAAGCAGTGAACATCGAAAGCAGAGAAAAACTTGTAGAAATCATCAAACTAGCTCGTGGTTCCATGAGTCAACGAGCATTTGGCAAGCTGATGGGAGTTTCTGCTACAGCTGTTCAGTTGTGGGAAAAAGGTGTAAATGTGCCAGATACTGAATATTTGGCGAAAATCGCAGCGAGAGCGGGCTATACACTCGAAGAGTTACTCAGCTGCTTGGATGGCAAACCAATACAAGAAACTTCAGATTTAAATTTGATTTTAAGACAAATTAAATATATGCCTCTGAGTCAAGTGGCTCAGATTGTACAAGCTGCGGCCGAGAGATTAGCAGCGGTGGCGGAAACATCTGGGGATGAGGCAAAGGCGAGTTAATTTGCAACTACTTAGATATGGACGAACCTTGTTTGTATGACCAAGACTTCTACGGCTGGACACAACAGCAGGCTAAAGCTTTGGAGCAGAGGCGAGTCTTAGAATTAGACTGGCAGCATTTGCAAGAGGAAATTCAAGCATTGGGGCGACAGGAGTATCGGGAATTAGTTAGTCGTCTGAGTGTATTAATCGGTCATCTGTTGAAGTGGGAGTATCAACCCGAACAACGCTCTCGCAGTTGGTTTTTAACTATTCGTGAACAGCGTCGTGCTATCCATCGGCATCTACGACAGAATCCTAGTTTAAAGTCTCGAATAGCAGAAGTCTTGATAGATGGCTTTGAAGCCGGAGTTGATTTAGCACTACGAGAAACTAACTTACCATTACGAACTTTTCCAGAGCATTGCCCTTATTTATTTGATGATGTAATGGCAGACAATTTCCTTTGCGATACTCGTCAGGATTGGGAAGGATGATTTGTAATTAAGTAACTTAGATTCAATCTGAATTTCTGAGTTGAGATTTATTGCTTGATGCTAGAGAATTGATATAAAAAGATAAATATTACCATTTTTGTGGATTAATTCATAACATGGGAATTGCTAAATCTACTTAGGATAATTCACCATCAAAAATGGTAGCAGCAACACCTGAAAGTCTGAATAAGTTTGTTAGTTTTTGTCAGCAGCACATCACAGGACAGGAAAAAAAGGAAGCCCAAACGTTTTTAGACCGATTTTTTCGGGCTTTTGGCCATGACGGAGCGCTGGAAGCTGGAGCGAGTTATGAGGAAGCGATAAAAAAGGGCAGCAAGACGGGTAAAACGGGTTTTGCTGATTTGGTTTGGAAACCCCGCGTGTTGATTGAGATGAAGAAGCGGGGAGAGGATTTAAGTAAGCATTATTCCCAGGCTTTTGACTATTGGACGCGGTTAGTACCTGACCGTCCGCGTTATGTTTTGCTGTGCAATTTTGATGAGTTTTGGATTTTCGACTTTGACATTCAGCTAGATACACCTGTAGATAAAATTTCTCTGGAGCAATTGCCAGAAAGGGCGGGAGCTTTTGCGTTTATGGAGTTTGGGAATAAAACTCCTGTTTTCAACAATAACCAGATGGAGGTGACAGAACGGGCGGCGCGTCGCATGGGTGAGTTGCTGCTGGAACTGGAAAAGCGGGGAATTGAGAAGTTGACGGCGCAGCGCTTTATTTTGCAATGCGTGCTGGCGATGTTTGCTGAAGATAGGCAACTTTTACCCCGTGATATGTTTATTTCCTGTGTTCAGGATTGCATGGCTGGGGCGAGTTCTTATGATGTTTTGGGTGGTTTATTTCGGGAAATGAATCTGCAAGGAAAAACGCCAGCCGGACGTTATCAAGGTGTAGATTATTTCAATGGTGGGTTATTTTCTCAGATTCAGGCAATTGAGTTAACAAAAGAAGAATTAAATTTTTTGGATGTCTCAGCTAAAGAGAATTGGAGTAAGGTACGTCCGGCTATTTTTGGGAATTTATTTGAAGGGACGGTAGATAAAAAAGAGCGTCACGCCAAGGGTATTCATTACACCTCGGAAGCGGATATTATGAAAATTGTTCGTCCGACAATTAGCCGTTATTGGGAGGATAGAATTGATGCGGCTGGCTCAATTAGGGAACTCTCTCAATTACAATTAGAATTACAAAGTTATCGCGTACTTGACCCGGCTTGTGGTTCTGGTAATTTTCTCTACATAGCGTATCAGGAACTGAAAAGAATTGAAACTTTGCTATTAGAGAAGATGCAACAGCGTCGGAAATCGGAAGATAAGCAAATGCTGATGGGTTTGGTGACTCCTCTGCAATTTTATGGTATGGATACGAATCCCTTTGCTGTAGAGTTGGCGCGGGTAACATTGATGATTGCGCGGAAGATTGCAATTGATAATTTGCAATTAACTGAGCCAGCTTTACCTTTGGATTCTTTGGATCAGAATATCGTTTGTCAGGATGCTTTGTTTAGTGAATGGCCAAAGGCTAATGCAATTATTGGTAATCCGCCATTTTTAGGTGGCAAACATATTAGAACCGCTTTAGGTGATGAATATATAAATAAAGTTTTTCGACGCTTTCCAGATGTTAAAGATTCAGTTGATTTTTGTGCTTATTGGTTTCGGTTAGCTCATGAGCATATTGATGAGAAAGGTAGAGTAGGTTTAGTTGCTACAAATTCAGTCAGTCAAGGTAAAAGCAGAGTTGCAGCTTTAGATTATATTACTCAAAATGATGGGTATATTCATGAAGCTGTTTCTACACAACCTTGGTCTGGTGAAGCTAAGGTTCATGTAAGTATTGTTAATTGGTGTAAGGATAAACCGGAAAAATATTATTTAGATAATCAGATAGTTTCACAAATTAATTCTGCATTGAAATTTAGTGTTGATGTTTCTCAGGCTGTGCGGTTAAAAGCTAACTTGAATAAATGCTTTCAAGGGGTTATTCCTGTAGGTGAAGGTTTTATAGTTACGGAACAGCAGGTAAGCGATTGGATAAAAGCTGATTCCAAAAATAAAGAGGTGCTAAAACTTTTTTCAATGGGTGCGAATTTAGCTAAAAATACTCATGGAAAGCCTGAAAGATGGATTATTGATTTTAATGATATGAGTATTGAGGATGCTAGTGATTATAAATTACCATTTGCACATATTAAAGCAACTGTTAAACCACAAAGAGATAATAACCGTAGAAATATTACCAGAATGAATTGGTGGAAATATGGCGAAAAAAGACCAGCCATGAGAACAGCAATTTCATCTTTGTCTTTATACTTCACTGTACCCAGAGTTTCTAAATGGGCTATATTTATGCCAGCACCTTTAAATTGGCTACCTGGTGATTTAAATATTGTTTTAGCATCAGATGAATTTTACATTCTAGGAATCCTCACATCTAAAGTTCATCGCCTTTGGGTTAAAGCTCAAAGTTCAACTTTAAAGGGTGATACTCGCTATACTCATAATACTTGCTTTGAAACATTCCCCTTTCCCCAAAACACCGAAGCTAAATTAGTCCAACAAATTCGCGCCAAAGCCGAAGAACTCCATCAATACCGTACTCAGCAAATGGAGTCTAAACAGTGGGGAATCACCACACTATATAATAAATTCTTTAACGAACCCAGCAGCCAACTTTATAAACTGCATGAACAGTTAGATAAATTGGTAATGCAAGCCTATAAATTTAAAAGCAACGATGATATTCTAGAAAAACTGCTGACTTTGAATTTAGAGTTAGCCGAGAAGGAAAAACAAGGTGAAACTGTCATTGGACCTTGGTCACCAAGTTAAAATATGAGTGAGTGTCGCGCAAAGGCGCAAAGTCGCAAAGGTAAGGATTTAAGTTGTCTGTAAACTCAGTGTACCTTAACGCCCCTCTGCGTTAAAAACTTCATCCTTATGAAAACAGACAGCATCTTTTATCGCCTATTTCAAGAGTTCCCTAGTATCTTCTTTGAACTCATTGGTAATTCTCCTGAAGAAGCTAATAGCTATCAATTTTCCTCAGTTGAAGTTAAACAAACGTCCTTCAGACTTGATGGTGTTTTTCTACCTATACAAACAGTAGAAAACCCAATTTATTTTGTGGAAGTGCAATTTCAAGCCGATGGTGAAATTTATTCCCGACTGTTTGCGGAAGTATGTTTGTATCTCCGACAAAATCAACCCCAAAATGACTGGGGTGCTGTGGTGCTATACCCAACCAGGAGTATAGATACAGGTAGTATTAAACATTACCGTGAGTTCTTCGCAAGTCAGCGAGTTAGGCGGATTTATCTGGATGAATTAGGTGAATATACGTCGCTACCCATTGGCATTGCTACCATACAGTTAATCATTGCCACAAAAGATACTGCGATCGCACAAGGTAAAGAGTTAATCGACAGAACCAAACAAGAAATTAACTCACAGCGTCAACAACAGCAATTATTACAATTAATAGAGACAATCTTGGTTTACAAATTACCCCAAATGAGTAGGAAGGAGATAGAAGCCATGTTTGAATTAAGCGAGTTAAAGCAAACTAGATTTTATCAGGAAGCCTTTCAAGAAGGTGAGGAAGAAGGCGAACGCAAAGGCGAACGCAAAGGCAAATTAAAAGCAGTTCCACCAATGTTAGCCGCAGGGTTAAGTGTCGAGCAAATAGCCGAGGCTTTAGATTTAGGTGTAGAAGAAGTAAAACAGGCTACACAACAACAATCTTCTATTAACGAGTAAAACTACTAAAAAGCATAATCTTGAGTTAATTTTTGTTAATATTGGAGACGGTGTTAGTACTCCGTCCTTCACAACCCATCCCCTACCTGAGAGAAACTTGATGCTGCGACTAGAACATATCAGTAAAATTTATCCCACAGGCGAGGTTCTCAAAGATATCAACTGGGAAGTCAAACCAGGCGATCGCATTGGCTTAGTCGGTGTTAATGGTGCGGGAAAATCTACCCAGCTAAAAATTATCACTGGGGAAATAGAACCCACCGCCGGTGAAATCATTCGTCCTGCTAGTTTGCACATAGCCTACCTCAACCAAGAGTTTGAAGTAGATCCCAGCCGCACAGTGAGAGAAGAATTTTGGAATGTATTCTCAGAAGCTAATCAAGTACAGATATCTCTAGCGCAAGTACAGCGCGACATGGAAACGGCAACACCAGAAGAACTAGATAAACTGATTGATAAGTTAGATCGCTTGCAGCGTCACTTTGAAGCTTTGGATGGTTACGGCTTAGACGCACGTATCGGCAAAATTTTACCCGAAATGGGCTTTGATGCCGAAGATGGCGATCGCCTGGTGAGTGGTTTCTCTGGTGGTTGGCAAATGCGGATGAGTTTGGGTAAAATTCTGTTGCAAAAACCCGACTTGTTACTACTGGACGAACCGACAAACCACTTGGATTTAGAAACCATTGAGTGGCTAGAAAATTACCTCAAAGGCTTGAATACACCAATGGTGATTGTCTCCCATGACCGGGAGTTCCTGGATCGTCTCTGCACGCAAATTGTGGAAACTGAACGTGGTGTTTCTACTACTTACTTAGGTAACTACTCCGCATATCTACAACAAAAATCTGAAAATCAACTAGCACAACTCAGCGCCTACGAACGCCAGCAAAAAGAATTAGATAAACAGCAAACATTTGTTGACCGGTTTCGCGCCAGTGCAACTCGCAGTACCCAGGCGAAAAGCCGGGAAAAACAACTAGAAAAAGTTGAGCGTATTGAAGCCCCCATTGCAGGGATGAAGACTCTGCACTTCCGCTTTCCTCCTGCACCCCGCAGCGGTCGGGAAGTGGTGGAGATTAAAGATTTAACTCATATCTACGATGATAAAATCTTATTCTTGGGAACAAGTCTCTTAATTGAAAGAGGCGATCGCATTGCTTTTCTCGGCCCCAATGGTGCGGGTAAATCTACGCTTTTACGCGTAATTATGGGTATGGAACCACCCACAGAAGGCAGCGTACAATTAGGCGATCACAATGTCATTCCTGGCTACTTTGAGCAAAATCAAGCCGAAGCTTTGGATTTAAAGAAAACAGTCATGGAAACTATCCATGATGAAGTTCCTGACTGGACAAATGAAGAAGTCCGTAGGCTTTTAGGACGGTTTTTGTTCACAGGGGATACAGTATTTAAGCCAGTAGGCGCATTAAGTGGAGGAGAAAAAGCTCGTTTAGCATTAGCGAAAATGCTATTACGTCCAGCTAATCTCTTGATTTTAGATGAGCCGACAAACCACTTAGATATTCCAGCCAAAGAAATGTTGGAAGAATCGTTACAGAACTATGATGGCACGGCGATTGTAGTTTCTCACGACCGCTATTTTATCTCTCAAGTAGCCAACAAAATCGTAGAAATACGCGATGGTGAGTTCCGTGTCTACTTAGGAGACTATCATTACTACCTAGATAAAATTGCCGAAGAAAAAGAACAAGCTAAGTTAGCTGCAATAGCCGCCGAAAAAGCCGCGAAAAAAGCTGCTAAAGCTGCCAAGTCTTCTGGAAAAGGCAAATGATAGAACTGCTCATTAGTGGTCTTAAAAGGCCACTACTAAACTAATGGCTAATTGAGACAAGACAAGAATATGCATAACAGTTATTAACATAGAAGATTAAGTTAATCAGCAGAAATTCACTTGCACTGGTGATTAGCAGTGGTATCATTCGGTTATTACAAAAAGTAAAGGGCAATTTCACTATGACCAAAGCACCTGTTGCTCCTGTGGTGCTAGTCATTTTAGACGGGTGGGGCTACTGCGAGGAGAAGCGAGGCAACGCTATTATGGCTGCTAAAACTCCAATCGTGGAAAGCTTATGGACAGCTTACCCGCACACCCTCATTAGCACATCAGGAAAAGCCGTAGGGTTGCCAGAAGGTCAAATGGGTAACTCGGAAGTTGGTCATTTGAACATTGGCGCTGGGCGAGTGGTACCCCAAGAATTGGTACGCATCTCGGATGCAGTCGAAGATGGTTCTATCCTCAGTAACCCAGCACTTGTCAAAATTTGTCAGGAAGTTCGCGCTGGTAATGGCAAGTTGCATTTAGTTGGGCTTTGTTCTGAAGGCGGGGTACACTCCCATCTCACCCATCTATTTGGACTACTGGACTTAGCCAAAGAACAACGAATTTCCGAAGTTTGTATTCACGCGATCACCGATGGTCGTGATACTGCCCCAACTGAGGGTGTAAAAGCCATCAAGCTGTTGCAGGATCGCATAGACAAAACAGGCGTTGGGCGTATAGTTACCCTAAGCGGTCGTTATTACGCAATGGATCGCGATCAACGTTGGGATCGGGTCAAAAAAGCCTACGATGTCATGACCACAGATAATGCGATTGATAGCCGCAATGCGGTGGAAGTCTTAGAAGCATCTTACGCCGAAAACGTGAAAGATGAGTTTGTCAATCCAGTCCGCATTGCCCCTGGCGCTATAGAACCAGGGGACGGAGTGATATTCTTTAACTTCCGCCCTGATCGCTCCAGACAATTGACTCATGCTTTTGTGAGTCCCGAATTTACAGGCTTTGCCAGAGAACAGATTCAGCCACTTTCCTTTGCTACTTTTACTCAGTACGATTCAGAACTACCTGTAAATGTAGCCTTTGAGCCGCAGAATCTGAGTAATATTTTAGGTGAAGTGATTGCTAATAATGGTTTGCAGCAGTTTCGTACCGCTGAAACCGAAAAATACGCTCACGTCACCTATTTCTTTAATGGGGGACTAGAGGAACCTTTTGTTGGGGAAGACAGAGAACTTGTTAGTAGTCCGATGGTGGCGACTTACGACAAAGCCCCGGCGATGTCAGCAGAAGCAGTCACAGATGTGGCGATCGCCGCTGTTAAAAAAGGCATCTATTCCCTCATAGTGATTAACTATGCTAACCCAGACATGGTAGGGCATACTGGACAAATAGAAGCCACAATTACAGGTATTGAAACAGTGGATCGCTGTTTAGGTCGCCTACTCACCAGTATTAGCAAAGCCGGAGGTACAGCACTGATTACTGCCGACCACGGTAATGCAGAGTATATGCTAGATGAAGAAGGTAATCCCTGGACAGCTCACACGACTAATCCAGTTCCCTTCATCCTAGTGGAAGGAGAAAAAATTACTATCCCTGGACATGGTACCAATGTCGAACTACGAAGCGATGGCAGACTAGCCGATATTGCTCCCACCATTCTAGAGATTTTACAGCTACCCCAACCGTCAGAAATGACCGGGCGATCGCTGTTGGAACCAGCAGGATATGACGTGCAACGCCATCGGACTCCGGTGCAAGCTGGGATGTAAAAAAAAGTTGGGAGTAAAGAGTGTTCTCACTTTTAACTCCTGACTTCTCACTGTGTTTTGAAAAACTTGTTATAAATGAGATTGTTACCATGACAGCTACTAATATTATTCAAGGCATTTGGGCGCTTTCCGCCATCGGTTTAATTATTTTGGTACTGCTACACAGCCCTAAAGGTGATGGTATTGGTGCCATTGGTGGACAAGCCCAGTTATTTAGCAGCACCAAGAGTGCAGAAGACACCTTAAACCGAGTTACATGGGCGCTGACAGTGATTTTTATGGGATTAACCGTAGTTCTCAGTGCTGGTTGGCTACCTTAGTCAAAATAGGGAAATAGGAACATGGGCAACAAAACTCAATACCCAAAACCTAAGACCCCCAAAAATTTAATAACACAAAGATTTATAGCAGTTCTTGCCTTAATTATTGGCATAGGACTGCTAATTATTTTCACTCATTTTCCATCTCATGCTGTAGTACAAAACACACAAATAGCCACCCATCCCCTCCCGCCCAAACTGGCACAATGGCAAGATCACACCAACAGTGGTGACTACTTTTCCCACGTAGAAAAAACACAAGTGGGTTATTTAGTTTGGTCAAAATTTCCCGTGCAAATTTACGTGGAACCACCGCCAGTGGTTAGTAATATCCAGGCTCAAGCATGGGTTAATAGTGTTTTACAGACTGTTCAAGAGTGGAGTATTTATTTGCCTTTGGTGGTAGTGGAACAGCCAGATATAGCTGATATTAAGATTTTACGAAAAGCACCGCCGCTGCAATTTTCCCGTGGTGACATTCCCCGTGCGCGTTCTGCTCAAGCTACTTATGAGTTATACACAAGCCAAAATATTTTGTCTCATCGCTTCACCATTCTCTTAAGTCCCAGTCAAACAGGTGTGTATCTGCAAGCAGCCGCCCGCCACGAACTCGGTCATGCTTTAGGAATTTGGGGTCATAGTTCGTCACCCACAGATGCTTTATACTTTTCCCAAGTTCCTAACCCGCCGCCTATTTCTCCTAGAGATATCAATACTCTCAAGCGGGTTTATAAACAGCCGACTAGGTTGGGGTGGTCTTTAAAAAAAGTATCATAAATTTTTTCCCAACAGACAAGGGTGGCCTATGACCACCCTAATGTTTGAGAATATATTTTGGTGCGAGGGAAATTTCCTAAAATGAGATATCCCACATTCCGCACCCCCCGGTGTCACAATCGGTAATTTCGTATTTTTGAATTCATTTTAGGATGTTTTTTATACAAAAAGGTCGAAATCTTAGGTGGCGATCGCTAATCCCAAACCCCCAAACGACCATTTTTCGTTGTGTGACAGTTTAGGGTGCGGAAGATGGGGATATTCCTCCTCAATATCACACCTGAAGACTTTGAATCAGATTAGTATGCTTGCTGTTGTCCATTGAGTTGAGAAATTAATGCTTGTCGCAATTCTCTAGGAAGCAATACGCGATTTACCCCATGAACTACACCATTGCTTGCTTGAATGTCTGGTTGTACCACACTACCGTCATTAACAATGACTCGATCTGGAGCTACACGAATAGCAACGCCACCACCCAAAGTGCTTACAGGCCCAGTACTTAATTGATCAGATGTTACTGAGCCGGGAACTACATGATAGGTAAGAACTTGTTGTAACAAACTTCTATTTTCCGGTTGCAACAGAAACTCTAATGCACCATCTGGCAAATCAGCAAAGGCTTCATTGGTAGGGGCAAAAACAGTATAAGGCCCTGATCCTGATAATGTGTCAGCCAGCCCAGCCTCTTGTACAGCTTGTACCAAGGTACTGAAAGATTCGTTGCTAGCCGCCAAATCCACAATGTTTGCATTGGCAGATGCGCCAGTTGTTGTAGTTGCAGCTCCTGGAGATGGACTGCTGTGATTATCAGCGATCGCGGGAAGGCTAGAGAAGACGCTGATTCCCAAAAGTCCTGTTAAGATGGCTAAACCTTTAACTACGCGAGTATTAAGAAATGTATTCATGATTGCTAGTAAATTCTTAAGAAATGTGAACTTACTTAAACGTTATCAATCATTCTCTGATCCAAACCTCTACTTAAAGAGTTAAGGTATATCCGCCATAAGTGCTAGTTATACGGGTTAAATATGATTTTTGACGATAAATTAGACAAATTTTCTACGAAACGCCTGTCAGTAAAAATTAATCTCAACATTCATAATTGCAATTTTTCTTAACTTTCGGCAGGAATCTACATTAAGATTATCCGTCCCATTTGCAAGTTATTAGTAGACTATGGGGTGGGCAGGGCCCACCTTAATTACTAAACGCGACGCAGATTTAGTAGTTCTTCAGGAGAAGCCAGCATATCAATTGCTACGAAGAAAATTTTACCTTGGGGATTGATTAAGAACCGCCAAGCAATGTTCATACCTACAGTTACACCGAACCAAGGAGTTTGGACAACACCTGTAATTTTAAGTTGCTTAGAGCCATCGGGCTGATCTTCACAGATACCCTGCTTGGGCATCATGTTCAGTCCTTGTGCTTCTGAACGCATGTATTTAGTGATCGCTTCATGACCAACAATTGGTTTCTGGAATGGTGGTTGCAGCGCGCCATCGGGAGTAAATAAACTGATAGCTTTATCAAAATCGTCTGCATTCATGGCTTCAATGTAACCCAGTACAGCAGGTTCTGTGATGCCATCAATCTTGACTGAGGAAATAGATGGAGCAGTCCGTTGAAATTCTGGTTCTGTTACGGCTTTGGGATAGCTGCTAGGGCCAAGCTCAGAAGTATCGAATCCCATGTTGACTACAGTGTTACGCAGCACTGTAATTTGCTGACCTGGGTCAAGTTTTTTGGTTGCTTCTAATACAACTTTCACACCAGGAGACATTTGATAACCACTAGGAATGGGAGCAACCACACCCTGCTTCATCAACTCCCCTAACTCGTACCAAAAAGCTAACTTAGTATTTACACTGAAAAATCCATAAGAACGACTGATGGGAGCATCGGCGCGTCTAGCAAGGTCTCGCATAACTTCGGTTTGCTCTTCGGAAGACATTTGCTTAATTTGGGTGAGCAAACTTTCTGCTAGTTGCAAACGAGCGGCTCCAGGAGCAGCAGGAGTAATTGTCTTTCCCATTTCTGTGTAGGCGAACCAAAGATAAGCTAATTGGTCATCAACACCAAGTTGATCAAATAAAGCTATGGTTGCGGGAATCGGGCTAGGAACCTGAGTGTTAGAGAAAATATTTTGAGCGGACTCGATAGTTAAAGCCATAATCTGAATTTCCCAAATATTGTTTACTAATTAGCTGCTTTCAAAATTCCGACAAAGAACCTGAAAACTGAGACTTCATTGATCCAAAACTTTTAGTGTCAACGGGAACACCAAAGCAACTCAAAGCTGTTTGTGAAGATTAGGTTTTTTCACACTCAACTCAGTTTAGGAGCCACCTGATTTGTACTTTCAACACTCCAGGTTTAGCTTTTATGTAAAGAAGTGTAACAATATATCTTAACTTTTGTAAAGTTATTTTACAAAAACATGACATATGTAACTACATACAACTTACCACACACTGTGGTGATCAATATTTTGAAAATATTCGGGTGGGTAACAGCCCTATTCCAGCCTATTCAATACATCAGCTAACTTAATCAATACTATTAACTTGTGTTTAGGCTCTGCGACTCAGAGGGACAGGCCAACCTGCTAAAACTTCGCGGTATAATTCTTCGAGTAGAGTAATATTTTTACTGAGGGTATAGCGTTCTAAAACACGCTGTCTGGCTTTTTGCCCCAGCAGAGTTGTTAATTCGGGATGGTCTTGGAATAGTGGTAAAAGGGTTCTTAATTGCGATCGCACTGTCTTAGTATTGAGGACTATACCTGCTCCTTTCTCTAATACTTCGCCATCTGCTCCCACATCTGTGGCTAAACAAGCTATTCCCGATGACATTGCTTCTAATAAAGATAGAGACAATCCCTCTACCAATGAAGGTAAAATAAATACATCTGCACCCCGTAAAATTTCGATGCGGCGGCTCTCATCGGCAATAAATCCCAACCAGGAAATACCAGATTCTGAGCCGTAAAATGGTTCCAAGGAAGACTTTAAAACACCATCTCCCACAATCAGTAATTTACTACCAGCCCTCATTGGTGACTGCTTCCAAGCACGCAGGAGAGGTTCGACGTTCTTTTCTGGTGCTATCCGACCTTGATAAACAAACAAACGTTCAGCTTGGAATTCTGCTTTGATTGTAGAGTGTCCAGGAGAATACCTGACTGTATCGACTCCATTGGGAATTACAGCGATTTTTTCTTCGCGCACACCCATACGTGCTAATAATTCTCGCTGAATTTGGGAAAAGACAATCACGCGATCGTAGTTACCCAAAAAAGGTGCGTATAGTTGATAAGCTAAAAGCTGTGTACCAGAGATAAATTTTGCCCCTTTACCCGCAAAAGCTGTATGAAAAGTGGCAATTAACGGTAGATTTAATTGTTCACAAATTTCTGGAAGAACAAAATCTAAGGGAGATAAAGTTAGAGAAGCATGAACTATATCGGGCTTAATTTCCCTGAGAGACTCAGTTAATAGCTTAGTCGCCTTAAAGGTGGGAATTGTATAAACCTGGGACTTATAAATGAAAGGTAAAGATACTTCTTGGAAATTTGGCCAATTGTCAGGTGCAGATTCTTCTTGAGCGAAGTGGAGAAAACTGACTTGGTGTCCCCGGTCTAGCAAAGCATTTGTAATTTCTCTACTATAGGTGACATTGCCACAAAAGGGTGATTTCTTTCCAATCCAGGCTATACGCATTCTTTATTAGCTATCAGAAAAGCGGGTTTGATATATCAGTTTTGTATTGCTTAGTTACTTAATCTTTTCTCTTGTTTTTTGGCATAAAATTTAGCCATTTATTGGTTAATTAACCAATGTTTATTATTATTAAGTTAAGCGCATTTTATAAATTTGCCTTATAGTTAATGCTTATTAAATTCTTAAAAAATATAGTTTAATAACAAATTAGCCTTGCCCATATCAAATCGATACTCAGCAAGTCTAGGCTATGTTTTCACTGAATTTAGTCTAGCACGAAAGCCAAAAATTTTATTAAACTATTCAGACTCCTATTTGATTGTTGTTGGCTTAGTCTGCCCTATGGGCGGAGAAACTCAGTCATCCATATCCCTTTTGTGTGTTCTATATTTGTGTTTCCTGCCTCTATGAGTGAATTACTATAGCGATATTTAAAAGTTTGAGAACCATAGTTTCTGGAAGTCTGAAAAACTACTGTTGGTAGTTATACCAAGTTAATATACCTCCGGAAAAGACAATCATAGCTAACGCCACAAAAACGGCTTGTAGTCCAATAAAGGTTTCAGCTAAACCAGCTAATGCCAAGGGTAAAGAAAGGGCAATATTAATGACATTATTTTGCAGTCCAAAAACTTTACCACGCATTTCTGGTGGTGTTTCTGTTTGGATAGCTGTCTGCATGGGAATACCGATTAGCGCCCCAAACATACCTAGCAGAGCCACTAACATCAGAACTATCCATAACTGTGTTGTGAATACAGATAAACCAGTTAAAGATCCTGCCATGCCGAAACAACCCCAGAGACTCAGTTTGCTATAAGAGAAGCTCTGTCCAAATTGTCCCAGAATAGTGGCACCCGTAGCAATTCCCACACCACCAGCTGCTAATAAAAAGCCAAACTGTGATGCTTTGAGGTTAGGAATTATTTCTGCCATCCGCACAGCTAAAACAGTTAAGGCGGCGAAGACAGAAAACAAAATAGTCAGTTGGAGTAAAGCATTACGGACACGATGATTAGCTTTGAGGTAAGAGAAACCATCGCACAAATCTGAGAAGACGTGGGGAAATTCTTTATCGGGAGCATGGGGTTTTTCCTTAGTCGCTAAGAGTAATAAAATGAAACCAGCGATCGCATAACTCCCACCAACTAAAAGTTCCTTACCTAAACCACCACTCCCACCGACTTGCAGCCACAGCGTATCAGCGATGGCTAACAGTGGTTCTCCAATGGCGAATCCCACAATTACCGATGCCATCATCGTTGTCGTATACAGAGAATTAGCTGAAAGTAAATGCTGTTCTTCCACCACCAAAGGAATTGCCGTTTGTTCTGCTGGAGCAAAAAACTGTGTCAGTGTGGAAACCAAAAAAGTCACACCCAAAATAATGATAAAGCCCACAGGTAATATGCCGATGGGTTGCCAATCATGAGTTAACCACAACAACAAGGGAATTGACAAAACCAAAATGCCGCGCCAAGCGTTAGTGGCTACAAGTACCGTCTTTTTTGACCAACGATCTACAAACACACCAGCCACTGAACCAAACAGTACGGCGGGAATAGTAAAAGCCATCATTAAAGCTGATACCCAACCGCTAATGCTTTGATTAGTCCCTTGAAACTGAGAATTAATCAAGGCAATCATCAGCACTAAATACACTTTATCTGCCAGTTGACAAAAAACTTGACCACCCCAAAGAGCCAGGAAATTAGGATTTTTGAGTACAGGTAAAAACCCCTGATCTTCGACTTTCACTGTTGCTGTTTCACTACCACAACTAGAGCCATCTAAGTTTGCTGGTTCTTTTTCTGGGGTAGTGGCAATTGGTAAAGTTTGTTTGTGGCCATTTGTTTCGTCAGTACTTAACTGACTTTCAGTTTTAGATGACCAATTTTCATCATTTTCAGTAAATTCTTGCGGTTGCTTTTCTTCGCTATTAATATGATTTTTTGTAGATTTAGGAACAGCACTCAAGTGATTCTTGAATGTGGGTTCTGATGCCCTCTTCTGTTTTTTAGCGTGGCTGGGGGATAAAGGTAGGATTTTTCTATCCAAGTCAGACGGTTGCATCATGTTTAGTAGCAAAATAAGAATCGATCAAACTAGCAGAGCGAATAGGGCGACCTAAATGATATTGAGCATATTGGCGCAAAATTTGCTCGACAGATAACCAGCCATAATTGCTGGCAGCATCTACTTGCATTATCTCTGGTTGTGACAGCTGTTGGAGCATAGATAGTTCTGTAGCATCCAAGCGACAAGAAATTACGGGAATGTCTTGTTGATGAACAACTGTGCGGTAGCCTGTTTGGGGATGATTATCTGATGAAATGAGGTTGGGCTTTTGCCGATCTTTTCGCAAATTTTCCCAAGCCTGTAAGCAGACTGTACCACCAGCAGGTACACTAAATCCTACTCGCCATTTGGGGTCTGTAAAGTCTGGCATTAACGAGTTCTCAGTCAGACAACAGACTTGGACTTGGGGTGTTAGTCCGGCTAAAGCTAAAAAATGAAACACTCCATGAGCTAATTGAGCATAAATGCTTGATGTATCAGTTTGGGGTAATGCTTCCAACCGACGAAGATGTTCATTGAGTAACTCATAAAGTTCTTCTTGGGGTTGTTCACTCAAAGCCTGACACAGCACTATTTCTGCTAAATATTGCCCAGCGGCCAACTTCCCCAAATCTTTAGCTAGACCGGGATAAGTTTTTAAAGTTTGTGCTTGAGTAATTTTATCGAGCGATCGCCCTTTGGCAATCAGTAGCTCATTCACGACAAACATCCCACTCCTACCACCCAGGCTTGAGTTTTGCTTGCGGGCCCCCGGTGCCACGGCTCTAATTAAACCGAACTCTTTTGTCAAAATTGTGACTATCCTGTCCGATTCTCCTAGTACCTGGGCTTTAAGATTAATTCCAGTTGCTTTATAGGTTTTACTCATTTAGTTATTAGTCGTTAGTCATTGGTCATTGGTTATTAAGTTCAGGACAAATAACCCATGACAAAAGACAAAAACGCATGACTATTCACCTTTTTCCAGGTTATCGCGCTGACGGATCAAATCGATACTCCGAGAGGTACCTAATCTAGACGCACCAGCTATAATTAGCTCTACGGCTTGATTGTAGGTACGAATCCCCCCGGATGCTTTAATTCCTACCCTGTCCTTTGCGACTTCCTTTAATAGCCGCACATCTGCCACAGTAGCGCCACCATTCCAACCTGTACTGGTTTTTAAGAATGCCGCCCCTGCTTCCATAGATATTTCCGCAGCGAGTTTCTTCTCCGCATCTGTCAGCAGGTTAGTTTCCAAAATTACCTTGACTGTTTTTCCTGTTTCTTCACAAATTTCGGCAATCTCGCGGTGAACGGCATCAGTTTTGCCAGCTTTTAACCAACCTAAGTTGATCACCACATCCAACTCAGTAGCTCCGTTTTCCACAGCTTCTTGAGCCTCATACAGCTTAACTGCTGAAGTTGTGGCCCCAATAGGAAAGCCGATGACAGTGCAAACTTCGGGCTTCTTCCCATGAAGGAGTTCTGCTGCTTGCTTCACATAAGATGGGTGAAGACAAACCGCCGCAAAATTAAATCTGTCTACTTGTTTACACCATTCCTCAACCTGCTCTGGAGTAGCCGTTGGTATCAGCAGGGAGTGATCTATAAATGGCGCAATATCAATATTTGAATAGTCTGCTGCCATCGTGTCTTGGGTCAGTGATGGATTATTAAACTTTATAAAAAATTAAGACATTTCTTATATATATATTAAAACACATTTATGACGCATTTAGCTGGAAAACAATACCAATAGCCTCAGATCCCCAAATTCTTCAAATCGGGGATCTTTGAGGATGGCTATAGGTATGGCCAAATTATTATGACTATTTTAAATAGAGGCTACTACTACCTATTTGCCAAGAAATTCAAAATACTTTGAGCTAATGCCTTAGATGCCAAATAAGGTACACCATTACCAATAGTTTTAAACATATTAGTCAGTGACATATCCTCTGGAAGTACAAAATTTGCAGGTAAAGATTGGATAGCTAAGGCTTCTGCTACAGAAATTCGCCGGACTTTATATGGATGTAAATGTACTTCATTATTACCATAGCAAGCAGTTGGCGAATAACGCCATCTATGAAGACGTTTGAAAGATTTTTTAGTATCATCTCCTTCATCAACAACAGCAAATTTGGCAATACCTGCTCTTGGTTTAAAATAATGTTGGGCATGAGGATGATTCAAGACGTCATTTTTGATAAACCAGTATTCAACTGTTAATTCTTGAGGTATGCCCTCAGGGCAAGGTAGTAGGGAATTTTCTTGAAATGGTTCGCTCTTACACCAAGGATAAGCAAAAACTTTTTGTTGAGGATATAAAATATTATTTTCCCAATTAAAATAGCCTTTAGTTATTATTTTATTTTTAATTAAACTATTTCGGAAACCGACGAGAATAATTCTTTCTCTATTTTGGGGTACACCGTATTCAATAGCATTAATTAAGCGTTCTGTTAATATATAGCCTGTTTGAATTAATTTTTGCTTTAGTGAATCAAAAAATAATCTGTGTTTCTTAGTTCTCCATAAACCTTTAACATTTTCAAATAAAAAGAAATCTGGCAAATTACAACAAATTAATTCAATATATGCAGCCGAAAGTTTGCCATTATCTCCTAAATGTCCTTTATTTTTTCCTCCAACAGAAAAGTCAGGACAGGGAGGCCCACCAATAAAACCCACAATATTGTGAGATTTACGGCAATCTTTGACTAATTCATGTAGACGTTTTGCTTCTAATCCCGCAATAAGTTTGCTGACGTCTGCGACTTCCCCGTCATCATATCCATATTCTGGCTGAGGTAATTTCAGTACTTCCCTTGAATAACGGTATGCTGCTATGAATGGTTTAAATATTTCATTGACATAAACAATATTAAAGCCACTAGTTTCAAATCCTAAATCTAGGAAGCCTGAGCCAGCAAAAAATGAGAAAATAGCAGGGCGATCGCTCATTATTTAACTTTGACAAAATTTGCCAGAGTAAATTACACTAACTATAAATTATATTTATTTACTTTTTATGCACCGCCTTAATTAAAATATATTCTATAAACTAAATTGCGTCTTTGCGTCTACCTTGCGGGTTCCGCTTGCGGTATGCGTGAGAAAAAAATTTATTCAAATTAAGCTACTCAGGGGGATTTAATGGGCAATATAGTTGGCATTGACTTAGGCACAACTAACTCTGTGGCTGCTTTTAAATTTGCTCAAATCGAGGTAGTAACTGCTGCTGATAACACACCACCTGACCGTAAATTGACCCGTTCTGTAGTAGCTTTTACACAAAATCAGCTAGTGGTCGGTCAAGCAGCTTATAACCAATTGCGAGCTGACCCAGAAAACGTGATCATGTCGATTAAACGACTAATGGGTAGGGGTTTTGCCGACCACGAAGTGCAACAACAATTATCCCGTTTAGGTTATCGAGTGACTCAAGCAACCCACGGGACAGAAAATAGCTTAGCAGTTTGGCTTGGTGGACAAGAATTGCAACCAGAGGATATCTCTGCCGAAATTCTCAAGAAAATTGGGCAAAATGCCCAGAATTTCCAAAAAAGCCTTGGACAAAGCAGCGTCATTACAGAAGCAGTAATAACTATACCGGCATATTTTAACGATAAACAAAGACACGCCACCCAGACCGCAGCCCAAAGAGCCGGGTTAAATCCTCGTGAATTGTTACCTGAACCCACAGCCGCCGCAATTTCCTATGGGTTCACACCAGATGAAACGTCTGATGTCAAAACTATTTTGGTGTATGACTTCGGTGGTGGCACATTTGATGCTTGCTTACTAACAGTTAGTGGTAATCAATTCATTGAACTAGGTAAAGCTGGAAACCTCTGGTTAGGAGGTGATGATATTGACCAGCAGATTATCCAGTTCGTGAAGACGCAAGTGGCACAACAAGAAAATATCGATGATATCGATGCCTTACTTGCCAATATGCCCAATTACCAATACCTGCGCTTTTTGGCGGATTTGAAAATTACCGTTGAGTGGGCAAAAGTGGCTTTGAGTAAAGCACCGAGTGTGCAAATTATTCCCCCAACTCCTTTACTGAATGAATTGGGTATGCCCATCATGATTGATGTGGAACTGACAAGGGAACATTTTGAACAAATGATTACTCCCTTGGTGGAACGTACTATCCCTATTTGTGACGATGCTATCCGCTATGCAGAATATACACCCGACTTAGTAGATATAGTGCTGCTGGTGGGTGGTTCCTCACAAATTCCTGTAGTACAGCAAAAAGTCCGGGAAGCGTTTGGAGAAGATAAAGTCGTTGTCCATCCCCGTCCTATGTATGCCATTGCTGAAGGTGCAGCAATTGTGGCAGCCGGATTGACCGAAAAAGTGGGGACAGTTTCGCGGGATTATTATATTCAATTGATTGATGGCGCTCACAAAGTCATTAGTCGTGGGGACGTTTTGCCTGTCAGAACCGCACAGACTTTTAGAACAATAGAAGACGGACAAAGCCTAATTCGCTTAGAGTTATTTAACCGTGACGATGAACTAGAGGTGATGGAACCGATTGGCAAAATCTGGCTACCTCTGTACCAACGTTATCCAAAGGGAACTGAGGTCATGGTGACGTTGGAGTTGGATGAGTTGCGGGGTACATTGCAAATCATCGCAGTTCTCAAAAATGAACCCTCAGTGAGGGTTAGTAGTTTATTTTCACGGGGCGGAACAGATGAGAAAATTAATGACGACGTAGACGAAATCATCCAAGAAATCAATGCCAGTGGTTATTCTCAGGATTCGATTGCAGCATTTAGTCAAAGAGTCATGGGAGTGATTCAAGTAGCTAACCAAATTGTTGATCCCAAAACTGGTAAAGAGCGAGAAGATGTGCGTACCTCTGCCTATCAGAAGTACACAGAATTA
This sequence comes from Nostoc sp. CCY0012, assembly GCF_963920855.1. NCBI lineage: Bacteria > Bacillati > Cyanobacteriota > Cyanophyceae > Nostocales > Nostocaceae > Nostoc > Nostoc sp. CCY0012. The sequence continues at coordinate 45,347 of NZ_CAWUDM010000018.1, forward strand.
AAATCACATACATCTATTGATCGTCAATTAGCTTCGTTTTGGCATAAGGAATGTAGTTTTGTGGCCAATACTTATGGATTTTTTATGCCTCCAGAGCAACAAGCACGCTTGCGAGAGATTTCTGCAAAGTTAGACAATGCCCTCAAGCAAAATGATTTTTCTACCATGCAAGTAGGTATAGAACAAGCAGTAACAGAAATGACTTTGCTTCCAGAAGATTTACAAAGGATTCTCAATTGTCGGGATGCTGCTTATAAAGCCAATCGTATTTCCCTCTCGCAAGGAGAATTGATCAATGACAAAAAAGAGCGCATGGTAGCCGCACTGAGGCGTTTAGACAGAGAAGAAGCTGACTGTATTTGGTTAGAATTACAGCCAGAACTCCAATACTGGTTGTATCAAGAAATACAAAAAGGTCAAATTCAGACAGGGTTAAGTCGATGACATTTCATCTTACCTGTCCAGTATGCGATCGCCAAGAAATAGCGGGTGATATCTGTCCCAACTGCGAAACTGACCTTTCTGTGGTGCGAATGCTTGTAGAACTGCCAAAAGAAAAGCCAACCAATTCACTAAGTTTATTAATGGTGACGACAATAGTGTGTTTATCCCTTGGTTTTGCTGCGGCGTTCATGTTCAGGTTTTTTGCTGCATAAGATACATTGCTGGAGAAATATCCCAAGTTTATATACATGTTTCAATATCTTGTTCGCTGGGTTAATGCAATCAGCCGCCTCATCATGGGAGTTGGGGTGATTGAACTGTTGCACAAATCCACTAGTTGTCAGTCAGCAATTCAACAAGCTGAAAAATTCGCACAAAAACACCAATATATTGAAGCGCTTCACATCGGAGAAGCAACAATTGATGATTGGTACACCTCCAAATATAGAGTTAGGCGTTTATTTCGTCCTTGGATTAAAGATAATTTTCTCAGGGAGTTGAAAAAACATTTATTAGTTTGGGAACCTCTGGCGAAGCGAGAACATGATGCTGCATTAGAACGCGCCTGTTGGTTAGCTACAGAGGGAAGATTTTCAGAAGCAATTATTTTATTTGAACCAGTTCATCAGAAATTTTATCAATCACAAGGCACAAAATTATTGCAGAAGTTAAACCAAATTATTGAGGGTAAACATTGCTTTAATTTGGGATTCTGGGCAGAGAAAGCTGGGAATTGGCAAATTGCTCAAGAACATTACCAAAATGCAGCCACTATCTCACCTGAATGGAAAAATGAATGTTGTATCAGACTTAGTATTATTGCTATTAAAAATGAACAATGGAAACAAGCAATTAAGCATTTAGCAGGAATTAACACCCAAAATGCAGCTTATAACCGGGGATTTGCTTATGCAAAACAAGGTGATTGGCAAAAAGCACACACAGAATGGGCATGTGTCTCTCATCCGGTGGTACAATCTTGGAGACAACATTTTCTCCAACAAAATAGCGATCGCCTGCGTCATTCAGCTAAACGAGAAATTCAAGCATTGGTAGATAGGGAAAATCTCTGGCAAGCTGAAGTAGCCAGTCGGAAATTTCTAAAAAAATTTGGTGATGATTCCATAGTTAGAGATAATCTCTACAAAAACATTCTCCCACGATGGGAAGTCACCTTATGGCAAAAGCAAAATTGGCAGCAAATAGCTAAAGTTACAGAACAGCGTTGGTTAGATGAGTGGAACATTACCGCTTTGCATAATTGGGCATTAGCTAGCTATTATCATGCTATACTCAATCCTAGCGAGTTAGATAACTTAATTGTTGCTTGGTCTACTGCGATCGCTAACTTACACCTCAACCCATCACTTCAACATCTTTCATGGTTGGAAGAAACACAAATTAATTGGCAAGAAACTCGGTTACAAATACTGCAACGACTAGAAAATTTACTCAAAACAGTTGAAGGTAGCAACTCAGAGAAATACACCAAACTGTTTGCATTGTATCGTCTAGAAGTAAAAGCCTTGGATTTCATGGGTAATCCTCCTAGCAGTGGTCTGAGGGTTAGAGGTTTATTTATCACCCCCGGTTATTATCAACGTCATCACCAAAAACTGCATGTTAATCTTTTACCGGGTAAACTTTGGGCACTGTATACAAAATGGTGGCAGGCTGTATTAGCCTGTATAGAAGGTGATACTTTCACAGCTATGCAAATTCGCCCTCAAAGAAAGCCATCTTCCCCCGCTGAGACATATGCTCAAAAATTCGTAGCTTACCACGAAGGCTGTTATTATCTGGATATCCAGCCAGGAGGTTATCCGCGTTGGCGTTCAGCAGTTGCACCTTTACAGTTAGCGAAAGCAGAAATTGTTCATGACTCACAGTGGTTAGACAACGTTGAAAAACTTTGCCAAAAGCAATACCAAGCCATTTCATGGAACCCCAGCGAGTGTCAAGACTTGGCTCAGTTTTGGTATGACTTAATAGCCAGTCCCACAGCTAAATATTACTTAGAACAACCTTAATTGAGTGTTCTTATGAGCCTTGAAGAAAAATTACCTAGAATAATTGAGCCTAATCCCTACGAAGTTTTGGATATTGCGCCAGATGCAACCAACGCTGTTATTAATCAAGCATTTGCTAGGGCTATGAAGCAGCGAAAATATCCGCCAGATATCATTGCTAAAGCACGCAAGTCTTTACTCAACACTCAAGAACGTATCATTGCTGACTACTTACGACCAATTTTGCCTGATGATATAAATGATTTCCAACGTGAACATTTTGCTGATATGGAAGTCACAGAAATTATCTTAGAATTTTTACCAGAATTTGATAATTTACAAGCAGCAATCTCTAATGATGAAGATATATCAGCAATTGACCGCAGCGTAGGATTAACTTTAACAGAATTTTTCAAAAATTAAATGACTAAAGAACCTGAAATATTTAAATTAAGCCAAGAACAAAGAGACAAATTATTACAGGAGGTGAGCTATCTTCTCAAAGAAAAATTTTTACTAAAACAAGCCTTACGTGAACAACAACAACTAACTTCTGAAGCTAAAGAAGAACTTTTTTTAGATTTATTAGAATTGTTGGATGCTCTAGAATTTTTACAAAATTATGTAACAGAGCATATAGAATCTGTACCTACATCTTGGGCAAGTTTAGCAAAATCTCTGGCCAGCATTGAGAAAAAATTTCTCGCTTTACTGTCCCGCAGACAAGTCAAACCTATAGATTTTCAAGATTCTCAACCAGACTTTAACTTGTGTAAAGTTGTAGATATAGAAATTCGTAATGACTTAGAAAACCAGACAGTTACAAAAATTGTGCGGCGCGGGTTTAGGATAAATGATAAGCTTTTGCGATCAGTTGAAGTAATTACTTCCAAGACTCAAAAGTAGGTACATATAGTAGGAAACAGAGAACAGATTTTCAAATCTCTGATTGTCCGCGTTTCATAATCAGTTTTTATCCTCACGCAAAGCCCCAAAGGCGCAAAGTTTTGATGATGCATCTTGGAGACTTTGCGCGAAATTATCCCACAACTTCAGACTGCGCCTCTGGTGATAAACGCTTCACACCTTGCTTGACAAAACCTTGTAAAAAGCCAATTTGCTGGTTTCGCTGAAAGACGTTTTGCAAAGTTTGCCGCAATTTTTCCAAATTTAAAGGATTTCCCGAATCTAGCGCTACTTCCTGTTGCTCGAAATATTCAACTAAACTTAACCCTGCTACCCTGGTTAGATAAGCAGCACTTACACCTTGGACTACGCCACCCGCAACGAAGGTGACAGCATTACTTTTGAGAACAGTACTAATAGCTTTTGTTGAAAGTTCTACTAAACCCAACTTCAGCATTAAACTTCCCATTGTTCCAGCTACAGTTTGCGCCTGTTCTAAGGAAAACTTCTGCTGATAGATATTACCTAAATCCATGACCATCTGAGCATTAATTGCCGCAGTCGCCAGAATATCTAGTGCTGGTACTGGGTTTGCAAAGGCCGCAGCCGCAGTTATCCATTGATATTGTTCAATAATTGGGGTGCTGCGATCGCGTCTGGTTCCATTCAAGAAACTTTTTGCTTCGGCTTTCAACAGCTTGGCTTTTCTGGTGGTAGTTGTCCACACCAGTTGTTGTCCTTGCTGCGCTAAAACTACACTCAATTGCTGTGTTAACTGCTGAATATCTGCTTCTGGTTGTTCCATCCACTCTTGTACAGCGCCATCAGCTTCATGCTTGCGGACTTTGATGGGAATGGGAGAGGACGCAGTTGCAACTACATTTTCCTCCATTCGCTGTTTTAATGACAGCAAGACATTAGCACGTTCATCTGCTAAATACTGGTCTTGTTTGTTGAAAACTAAAATAGCAGGCTGACTGGCTGCTTTTAACTGCTGTAAAATTTGAAATTCTGAGTCTGTCAAATCACCGTTTGTCAGGAACAGCACAAAATCAGATTGTTGGACTTCTGCTAAAACAGCTACATCTGAGTTTTCACCCGCTTCTCTAAATAAAGGCGGTGTTTCCCAGAAGCTGACTTTTCGCTGTGTTTCTTGCCAAGTGCTAGACTCTAGTACTTGAATTAAAGTGCTTTTACCTACAGATTTACCACCAGTTACAGCTACTTTAATTTCTTGCCTGTCTAACTCTAACCGCAATTGGGCAACTTGTTCTCGCAGTATCTCTAAGGCTGTATGGTTTTCTGCTTCTTGTGCTAATTGGTTAATTACGGCTTCAGTTTTAGCGATCGCACTTTCCACCGTTTCTCGATCTACAACAATACCATCTAGCTGTTCTAAAGTATTTTTTGGGCGATTTTTCTGAAATAACCACAAACCGCCGCCCACAGCCAAAGCACTAAATAAACCAAACTCACTCAGCTGCACTATAGAATCATGCCAGCTTTGTAATATCCACAGGGAAAAGGATAGTCCCAATCCTCCCACTAAAATCGGTCGTCGCAACTTCACAACCATTTTTCTCCGCGCTTTTTGTCAGGTTTCTCCTCCAGAATAGATCAAAATAAAACAAAACCCTGCACTTTTAATAGTTACAGAGTTTTATTTTCTATTTGGTGGCGGGAAGTGGATTTGAACCACTGACCTTCGGGTTATGAGCCCGACGAGCTACCAGACTGCTCTATCCCGCGTCGCTTCTTGACTTCTATAGTATAACCACAAAGTCAGAAGTTTGGCAACTATAATAGCGATAATTCTCCAACTACCTCTAAACGCTTGTATTTACCCAGTGTCATAAACTTCTCTGAGAGGCTTTCGGCGGCGCTGGGACTAATCCAACCCATCTGCTGAAGCAAGTGGATAGCCACGGCATATTTGGCCCGTTTGGCTCCATCGATGACTTTAATGGTCAATCCCATGCCTTCGCCCAATCTGCCAATACATTGCACTCCTTCGGCACCAGATTTACTTACCAGTTCTCCAGGAGCTAAACGCATCAGTTCTGTATCAAATTCTCCTTCTCCAGCTACCATTGCTGGATGATGAGTCATGGCACGGACAATACGCTCCATATCAACATTGCTACTAGAAGCTAGCAGTGCATACAAAGAAGCCATTTGACTGATTTGCATGAGATATGTGGGTGCGCCGCAGTCGTCGTGGGCGCTGAGAAATTCCTCGGCAGGCATCCGCAGTAATTCGGCTACTTTGCCCAAAATTAACTGCTGTATGGGGTGCTTGCGTTCCAGGTAGTTATTTAAGGGCCAACGGCGTTGCTGACATACGGCTAACATTCCCGCATGTTTACCTGAGCAATTGTATTCCAATGGGCTTTTTTTCCCTTCAGGAATCGGACATTGGAGTACGGAGGGGTCAAGGTCGGCGCGCCAAAGAATATTAAATGCCTGTCTTACCTGTTCTATTGTGCCTTTGTGGGAACTGGTAATGATGGCTAAGTCGCGATCGCTTAGATTATAGCGCTCCAGTGTGCCTGTGGTGGTGACTGCGAGTGCCTGAAATGGTTTGAGTGCGGAACGGACAAATGCCGCTGTTTCCGAGTTCCCGGCCACGGATAGAACCCGCCCCCGTTCGTCGCAGACAACAGCTTGGACTATATGCCTGGATTCTATAATTCCTTCCCGCAACAACCGGACTTCCAGGGCTGTGGCTTGAGTGCGTTTTCCCATTGTCATGGGTTAATATTTATTACCTTTTTTATTAATTAGCCCCTAGTCATTGGCAATTAGCGATTAACTCCTAATCTCCAATGACTAATGACGATTTACGACAAATGCCAAACTATAGTACCAATAAGAAACATTCCCGCCAAGCCAGCAAAGGTAAATTGTAACCGCTGGAGGATCGGCTTGATTTCGTATGTCACAATCAGGCGATCGCGTGTTATGACTTCTTGCGGTTTAGTCCAAGTTTGGCCGTCATACCAGCCTGACTCTTCATAAAATACTGTCGGATTGTAGAGGCGATCGCGTACATAAAGCCAACCCAAGAACAACCGCACTAGTACTAACACCACTCCTACACTCGCCCCGGCTGCACCACAGAGGATGAAATGGACAAGCTGTTTGTGTGGGTGAAAACTAGCTGCTGCTACTGGCCCTGCTACTAGCCACGATAAACTCCAAATCCAAATTATTTTTGTGATGTAATCTCGCCAATCTAAGATGCAATCACAAAATAGCCAGGACGTTTTTAACTCTTCGTATTCATTGAGCGGTTGTTGTTCTGTAGGAACTGGGCAATTGGAAACCGAAGACCTTATCATGTTGGCTTACCCTCACCGTCATCAACATTTGGTAGGGAAATACGTTCTGCATGAACCCAGAACGCTTCTAAATTATAAAACTCCCTTTCAGTTGGCATCATGATATGAACGATGACTTCGCCATAATCTAGTAGTACCCAACTACCTTCGGCTTTTCCCTCTGTTCTTAAGGGAAGCCGTTGCCAATCAGTCTCTAACTTATCTTCTACTGCTGTGGCGATCGCCCTAACTTGCACCCTAGAATAGCCAGTCATCATCACAAAATAGTCTGCCAGATAAGATACATCTGCTACCCTTAGCACTACTATCTCACCCGCTTTGCGGTCTGATGCAGCTTCGGCGATGCTTAGAGCTAAATTTCCACTCACTTCTTTAGCTTCAGCCTCTGGGCTTCTGAGTGTATTCGTGATCTCTGAAACAGATTGTAATGGGAAATTTCCTTGGAAATAATCAGACATTAAACCTCAGGTGCTGTATCCCTTTTGTGACAATTTTTTCCAGTTCCATACACTTACAATCAAAAAATTGCCTAGCAAGTGTATATGTTGGTTTTTTTGAATACTAACAAAAAAACAGATGTCTATGGGGTTAGTGCAATAATTAGCTGGTGGGATATTGATTTTATAAAACCGTGTGTAGGCTATTGCGCTGACATCAGTCAAGTACCATCACAGGAAGCAGAAAATATGCTTGAAATTCCCTGGATGTCTGGGTTTTCTAAGAAATTTTTGTCCTCAGCTACCTAGCAACTGCCATAACTGTTCACCCTATATTTTAAGTATAATTACAGTTTAGTCAAACAGATTCGTCCTAAATCATAATAATATTTATTGATATACCTACCTGTTAGCCACAATCTAACCAGCTATCAGGGCGGCCAGATAAAAAATGGCTGCCATAGCAGCCTGTAATAATTTTATAGTTAGGTTTTTGTCCTTCAATCCCTATATCTTGTCTATGACATGGACTAAGGGTTTAGTTCGTCATGGCTGAGTAATTTCGATAATTTGCCAGACATACTGTCATTTTCACTGAGCAATTTTCCGACAATATTTACATTAAGCCTTAATTTGTTATCACTTTAAACACTTAGTTGTTATCCTTCTTGCTTTGATATGACTGGAGATTCAACTATTTGCCTCTCTGTAGTCACTGAGTAAAATAACTCCTCATAATGAGTTAAAGCTTGCTCAAAAGCGTAATGCTCAACAGCGTATTGACGACTGTGATAACCTAAATTTTTCAGTTTTTCTGGGTGCTGGTACAATTCTAAAATTGCATTTGCCAAAGCTTGAGAATCTTCTGGAGGTACAATCACTCCCCCACCACTTTGTCTAACAGCTTTGGCCGCTGTGCCAGTTTCCGGTACAGATGCAACCAATGCTCGACCACTGGCAAGTAGTACCTGAATTTTAGATGGCATATTGAAGGAGATTACATTTTTCTTTTGCACTACCAAACCCACATCGGCTGCTGCCAACATTTGAGGTAAACGTTCCCGTGGTTGAAACGGTAGTAGCAAAACGTTATCTGCACCGCAGTCTAAGCAATATTGCTGCAATCTTTGCAAGCCTTTTGCTTCACCCGCAATCACAATCACAATGTCTTGAATATGGCGCAACTGAGAAGCAGCTTTGACAACAGTTTCTAAGCCTTGGGTCAGAGCTATATTGCCCGAATATAGTACGACAAACTTGTCCTTAAGGTTATGCTCTGCACGAAAAGGGTTGTTTTCTTTGGGGTAAGGACGAATAAAATTTACATCAACCCAATTAGGAATTTGCTTGATTTTTTGGGAATTTACACCTTTAGATAACAAATTTTCCACAAATCCATCAGCTATAACACTGATTTTTGTGGCTGTGTGGTAGGCGAATTTTTCTAATGCAGCAAATACCTTGATGAGTAATTTATTTTTTAGTAATCCAACATGAACTGCCGCCTCTGGCAATATATCTTGAAGATTTAACACCACAGGACAAGCACGCAACCATCCTAAAAGTGCAGCCGGGACACAAACAGGTAGTGATGGTGATGTTGAAAGAATAACATCGGGTCGCCAACCAAGCAGGGCAGGAAAAAAGCTGGTGACAACAAAACTAGCATCCAATAATACTCTATCTAATAGATTAGGTTGGGGACGAATCCAAACATAACTGCGTTGGATTTGCACCCCGTTTTTATATTCATTTAAATACCATTTACCTCGATAAGCTTCATAAATTTGACGTTCCGGATAGTTGGGCATAGCCGTGATGACGCGCACTTCATGTCCGCGCTTGACCAGTCCCTCTGCTAATTCCGTCATTAGTGGAGCTATACCAATAGGTTCTGGATAGTAGTTGTAGGAGTAAATTAGAATCCGCATAACAAATTAGTCAGAAGACCCCTGGTTAGTGTGGGCAAGGATAATATTAATCAAATATTGCTGTTTTTGACTCAGAAGCACCTCTATTTAATTGTCCCTATAAAATCTAGCTAATGGCAGAGTATTTCGTTGAAGATTCGGTAAATTTTATGATTTGCTACTTAATCGGTATTTTGTATATTTTTCTACTATAGTTTGTTGGTTTAGGATGTACAACATGGAATTTCATTTGCTAGGACAACTATAGTACTTAGTTACATCTGAATTGAAAATCAGTAATTATTGAATTTGGTAAGTAGTACATAAACATAGATTATGGAAATAATCGCTTGTTTTACACTTGGGTTTTGAACCCGTAAAACTTATGTACAGTTAGTACAAGTATAAATATCTATTTAAATTTGGCAACTATTTACGCTAGTTAAATTTGGCAGTAATTTACACTACAGTGTTTTGTAGTTGGTTATTTCTATTACAGACTATCTTTGGCACAGATTAGTTTCATCGCCTAGCAACAAAAAAGCATGATTAAGGGAGCATATGCTAGTGGTACTGGACTAAAAATTTCTATCATCACGGGGTTGTGAAAGATTTTATACGTTCCATCAAACGAAATTTATGAAGATTTTGTAAAGAAAGAATGTGACACCTACAAAATTGGCAGTGAAACTTAGAATATCGGGGGATTTTGTGAAATAAACAACTTAGAGAATTTGCGATAAAAACTTCTGCGTCCGTGCTTCTTTGGGATTGGTGAAAAAGGTTTCTGGTGTCGCGGACTCGATAAGAAAACCACTATCCATGAGAATTACGCGGTCGGCCACTTCACGAGCAAATCCAACTTCATGGGTAACTACGACCATTGTCATCCCATCGTTAGCCAGGCTTCGCATCACATCTAATACTTCTCTGACCATCTCTGGATCTAATGCTGAGGTGGGTTCATCAAATAGCATCACCTTTGGTTGCATAGCTAAAGCACGAGCGATCGCTACCCGTTGTTGTTGTCCACCAGATAACTGTCCCGGATATTTGTGCGCTTGTTCTAAAATACCCACTCTTTCTAGGAGTTGCATAGCTAATTCTTCAGCTTTTGGCTTGGGTAACCGCCGCACCCAAATGGGCGCCAAAGTAATGTTTTGCAATACGGTTAAATGGGGAAATAAATTAAATTGTTGAAAAACCATCCCTACTTCTCGCCGAATAATTTCAATATTTTCCAAGTCATGGCTGAGGGTAACACCATCAATGATGATTTTTCCTTGTTGGTATACTTCTAAAGCGTTAAATGTGCGGATAAAGGTTGATTTACCGGAACCAGAAGGGCCCATTAAAACTACCACTTCGCCACGATTGACATATAAACTTACTCCTTGGAGAGCATGAAATTTGCCGTACCATTTATGAACATCTTCAGCAATAATTATTGGTTGTAACTCTGACATGGGTTGTATTTAGTAATATTTCTCTATTGACTAAATTGTCTTTCTAAGCGCCTAGAAGCTAACGACATCAAATAACAAAATATCCAGTAAATTAATCCAATAAATAAATAAACTTCTGCATAGCGTCCGAGAAACTGGGGCTGGGCCAAAATAGAACGGGCAATTCCTGTAAGTTCTACCAATCCCACTAAAGATAAAAGAGAAGTGTCTTTAAATAAGCCAATAAACTGACCAACGATGGCCGGAATAACTGCACGTAAAGCTTGGGGCAAGATAATTAACATTACGACTAATGGTGTATTAAGTCCCAATGCATTTGCAGCTTCAACTTGTCCGCGGGGGATAGCCTGGAGTCCGCCACGCACGTTTTCTGCCATATAAGCCGCACTAAATAATACCAGCCCAGCGACTCCTCTCAGTAACCGATCTAAACGTAAATCTGTGGGTAAAAACAATGGCAACATTACTTGTGCCAAGAACAAAATCCCAATTAGCGGTAGTCCTCTAACAATTTCAATGTAGAAGATGCAAAACCAACGAACTAAAGGCAAATGACTGGTGCGTCCTAAAGCTAGTAAAACGCCAATGGGAAAGGAAAGCACTATACTAACTGCTGCCATGAGTAAGGTAAGTAATAAACCGTTCCACAAGTTGGTAGATACAGGTTGCAAGCCAAATCCTCCGCCCAGTAGCCACAGAATTAGGGGAAATGACAATAACCATGCTAGAGAAAGCCAAGGCGTGATTACTTGATTAAATCTGGATCCCAACCAACAACCTGCAACTAACAAAATGGCAATTAATAGTAACCACAGGCGCGATGTCACATCTCCGGGAACAATAACTAACAAGAGTCCCACAATCAAGGTATATCCAGCAATCAAAGGCTTTTGCAACAGTTGTTTACCAAAGAATACACCACCCGTAATGGCACTAAAAGTAGAAGCGATCGCTAGTACAATCCAAACTCGCCAATATAAGGCTTGGGGAAATCTGCCAACTAAAAATAAATGTAAATTAGTCCCAATTACTGTCCATTGTGCCTGAATAATTGCCCAATTCAGTAATCCCCACACCATCCAAGACAGTAGTACTAAACAGAAAACAGTTAATAGGCTGTTGTACCAGGTACTAAAGAGGTTTTTACGTAACCAAGTCACGTCGCTTCGCTCCAAATTCAAAATTAATGAACCCCTGCGATCAATTGTGGATTTATGAGGTCATTCAAAAATTAAATAACTTAATTCCTGCATTTAATACGACTATTAAATTTATTCTCCACCTGCTCCCCTTGCTATTTTTCTTTGATCTGCACTTGGCGGTTGAATAAGTTCATAATTACGGAAATAGTCAAACTCAAAGTGAGATATGTAAGTATAATTAGCAACATTACTTCCACTGCTCTGCCTGTTTGATTAAAGGTAGTGGAGGCAACAAAATAAACATCAGGGTAGCCAATGGCGATCGCTAAACTTGAATTTTTGGTTAAATTCAAATACTGGCTTGTCAATGGGGGAATAATCACTCGCAAGGCTTGGGGAAAGATTACCAGTCGCATGACTAATCCTGGTTTTAATCCAAGCGATCGCGCTGCTTCCCATTGCCCTTTTGGTACTGCTTGAATCCCACCTCGGACAATTTCGGCAATAAAAGCACCTGTAAAAAAGGTTAATCCCAGTAATAATGTGGAAAATTCTGGAGATAAGGTAAACCAAGGTAGTTCTATCCCATCTTGGCTAAGTCCCACAAATCCCCAAAGTGATATTTTATTTTCTCTTTGGGGAAAACCCAGAAAAACAGCAAAGTACCAAAACAATAATTGTAGTAGTAAGGGTGTATTACGAAAAATTTCTACGTAAACCATAGCCATATTTCGTACTAACCAGTTATCTGATAAGCGAGCGATACCCGCACTTATCCCCACAATTGTGGTGAGGACAATTCCCAAAACTGCTACTCGCAATGAGTTAATTAAGCCTACCCACAAGGCGTAACTGTAGGTATCAGTCGGTGCGTAGGAAATTACGGTTTCACCAATATCAAAAGAGGCTTGCTGTCTGAGAAAATTAAATCCCAACTGAATGCCCAATTGCTGCAAATTGCGGTGAAGATTGCCCCACAGTATTGCTACTACAACAGTGGCTAAAATTAAGACAATTAATTGTCCAACAATTAGTCTCAATCGCCGATGGCGCCATAGTGATAATTTAGGATTAATCATGATTTTTCCCCTAGTTGGTTTCTACCGGAATGGGGGAGCAAACAGTAATCCGCCTTGTGTCCAAAGTTGATTTTGATTACGCGCTAAATTGAGTGGGGTTTTTGGCCCGAGATTGCGATCGTAAATTTCCGCGTAATTACCCACGTGCTTAATTATTCTGGCGGCAAAATCGTTGGTAAAGCCGAGTGTCTCTCCCAGGTCGCCTTCGGTTCCTAAAAAGCGTCTGATGTCTGGGTCATCACTATTGGCAAATTGCTGTATATTTTGGGAAGTAATGCCCAATTCTTCGGCTTTGATGAAGGAATAAACCACCCACTTCACAGCATCACCCCATCTAGCATCTCCTTTCGCTACTGCTGGTGCTAGTGGTTCTGAAGATATCACTTCATCTAAAATCACGTTATTTTCTGGTTGGGGTAACCTGGTGCGTCGAGCAACTAAGGCCGAGCGATCGGCTGTGATCGCATCACAACGCCCTTGAGCATAGGTGGCAAAAGTAATGTTAACGTCTTCAAAAACAATGGGTTTGTAGGTAATGCCTCGTTTCCGCATTTGGTCGGTTAAGTTTTGCTCAGTAGTAGTACCAGTTTGGACACAAATTGCTCTGTCTTGCAGGTCTTTCAGGGACTGAATGCCGCTATTTTGACTAACCATGATGGCTTGACCATCATAGAAAACTACAGGTGCAAATTCTAACCCAACTGAGGTGGCACGGCTGAGTGTCCATGTGGTATTGCGGCTGAGTATGTCTACTTCTCCAGTTTGCAAGGCTGTAAATCGCTCTGTAGTACTGAGATTGCGAAATTCTACTGCGTCTGGGTTATCAAACAAGGCAGCTGCTATACCTCGACAAACATCTACGTCAATACCACTGTATTTACCATCAGTTTCTACAAAGCTAAACCCTGGAACTTCACCACTAACACCACAAATTAACTGACCACGGCTTTTGACTGCATCCCAACGACTTCTGCCTTGTGTTGCAGTATCAGATGTCGCAACTGTATTGCCTGTTTGCCCTGATTCTCCACTGCAAGCAGTGGTAATTAACATTAAAGACGCCGCGAGGATGAAAGCTAGTTTCTGCATAAACTTCAAGAGTATTGGCTGACAAAAAGTATTGATGACTACAATATTTTGATAAAACAGTAGATATTCGTAATATAAAACTTTTTTGTTACCTATACTTTATTTTCTTTTGGATAATCCCAGTATTTTTGATGTTTTAAAATAAACTAATTACCAAACTATCAAGTGTGTCTAATAAGACATTATAGGCATCCGGTTTTATTTTCTCAAAAATATGTGGCGACAGCATGGAAATTGTTTTAAAGAATTAGCATAAATTGGGAATAAGAGATAATTTTTATTTTTGCTGACCATTAATAATCAACTTATTTTTTGGCAAAATTATCTGCGTAAAATATTTATAATTTTCTGATATTTTAACGACAATAAATATTAAAAATTTGGGACTACACCATTATGCTGATTTCAGGAAATCTGGATAAATCCAGCAAATACGCTCAACTATGGCACAAAAAGTTATTGCATACTTTTAAATGAGGAGAAGTAGCTACACCAACCTAAACACCTGACGTTAGCAGGTTAGACTAGTTTTGGTAATAGCCGCTCCACCGTTCTTTATGAGGCTTTTATGGGAGCTAATCTCAAACAAATTGCCAATTACTTAGACAAACTAGGTTGGGACTACCGTTTTGATGATGAAGAAGACCGGATTATCACAGGCGTGGAAGCTGATAATCTAGAAGATTTTCTCATAGTTGTCCAACTGGATGAAGAAGGCAAATTTTTTCGGGTATTTGCGCCACAAGTTTTAGCAGGAGTGCAAAATCATCCTTACAAGGAGATTATCCTCCAGACGATGCTGGCCATTTCTTGGGAAACCAAAATGCTGCAATGGGAGTATGACCCAGCTGATGGCGAAATTCGTGCCATTATTGAGTTCCCCTTAGAAGACTCGATTCTCACAGAAAGACAATTTCATCGTTGTCTGAGGGGATTAATTCAGATTGTTGATAACATAGCCATACCTCGGCTCAAAGAAGTCATGGTAACTGGACAAGATCCGGGTAATTTAGAACTTGGAGAAAGAATGCTACTGAGTATCCAAGAAGAAGCTCCTGGATTACTAGAGATTCTCGAAAAAGCGATGGAAGCTAGAAAAAAGCGGGGAAGTTTTCCCAACGAGTGAGGCGAATCATCACTTAAATAGCTATACTCCAAAGTGATACCCTGACTATATACTGAAGTTTTCTAGGGCTGGATTTTATGACATCCTACGCAACCTCCTTTGCCAAGGCGGAAATGAGTGAACTCCGGCGGTTAAAAGGCTTACTACCGCCAGAATTGCAGAGCTGGGTCACGGTTGAAAGTACCACCGAGGTCAATCCACCCCTGATCCGCTGCGAAGAAATTGGTAAAGACCAGGTAGAAGTTCAAATAGACCTGGTGAAATGGGATGCTTTGGCGATGGATCAGCGCAATCTGCTTTTTTGGCATGAAGTCGCCCGCATTCAAAATGATTCTATTCCCAAAGATGGTTGGGAAATGGCAGCATTGGCTATTGGTTTAGGTGGTGCTGTCGGCGAATTGTGGGTACAAGATGGATTGTTACTGGTGTTAGCCTTGGCCCTGTGTGGTGTCTCTGGCTGGCGATTGTATCAAAAGAATAATGGCGAAAAGCAAATCAGAGAATTACTCGATGCTGACGAGAAAGCGATCGCTTTAGCAACTCGTTTTGGTTATAGTCTCGCTAATGCCTACAAGAGTCTTGGTAGCGCCTTAAAAACCCTAATTGATAGCACTCCTAGCAAGCGTCAACGGTCTCGATATGAAGCCAGACTTTCGGCTCTTAAACGCAGTGCTAACAAAGCAAAAGCTAAATCTAGAACTACAGATGAGGCTAGACTGTAGAACACAGACAATTGGTTGGGTGGGCAATACCCACCCCAAAAAATATTTAATTAATCTTTAATCTGGGATTGTTGTTTAAGCCACAAGGCGCTTAATCCTAGCAAAATTATTCCTGCACTCGTCGTTGGTTCTGGAACCTTGGTTGGTGGTACAAAACCTGCCAATTGATCGGCACTAGCTCTAAAAGAGTAAAGATAAGTAGGGATCAAAGTTGCTCCATTGGCACAAGATTGATCAAGAGGTACTTGAGCGCCATCGGTACAGACATTAAATTGCTCACCACTACCAGTCTGAGTGACGCTAAAGTCATTATCTGTACCCACAACAATAGCGTAGGAACCGTCAGCCAGTTGGGGGCCAATTACTAGACCTTCCATTTTTTCGCCAATCAATTCTCCATTGCTTCTGAGCAAATCAGCAATATCAAAAAATAGCGACTTACTCACAGGTGTGACACCACCAGGTAAGTCATTGAAACCAGCCAAGCTAATAGCACCGACATCAGTTGCACCTGTGAGATCAATTTTGTACACCCGTTTAGTACCCACAGGCGGCGCTTCACCGATGATATCGGCTACACCAAATCCGCGATTATCTCGCTCTAGGACTAAAAATTCGGTGTCATTTAAGGCTGTGATGGCACTAATACCAATGTTTCGCCCTTGGGAATTAGGCCCAAAGGGATCTTCGGGAACGCGGCTATTAATGTCTGTCAAACTTTCTAACGGATATATGTATTGCGCGGTACTTTCACCAGTTGCTGTGTCAAATTCTACCAGTCTCAAATTAGGGCTACGCCGCCCATCTGGGTCACCTTCATCAACCAGGGGGTCTTGTATCATGGCGAATAATTTGCTGCCATCTGGGCTTAAAGTTACCCCTTCATAGCCCCGATTATCTTGGCGACCACGGGTAATGGTGGGAAATCCATCGGTGAAGTTAACTGTACCATCAGCTTCTCTAGGCAGGAGATTATCGGGAGTGGCAAAGGCCCTAATAAAAGCCCCAGTAGGATTAAACTCGTAGACAGAAGGCCCATATTCATCAGCAACGTAGAAATTGCCATTGGGCGCGATCGCAAATCCTTCTGGGTCAAAGCTCAAACCCAGATTGCTGGCGTTACCGCTGAGGATTGTAGGATTCAATCCGTTAAAGTTTTGACCATTTTTGGTAAACAGAATAGTGTCTAGAAGATTGAAATTACTGATGGCGCCTGTGTTGGGATCAACATCCAGGGAGAATTTTTGCACTCGCGTATCGTAAGAGATGATGCCACCACCAGGGCCGCGATCGCCTACACCATAGTACAAATTACTGTAGCGATCGTAGTAAAGATCCGAGATAAAACCTAAGCGGTTGATATTCGCACCGGAAATGTCAGTATTTAATAAATCGATACTTTCACCAGGAATGGTGAGGCTATTCACAAAGGAAACAGCATGGGCAGAGTTTACAGTCCCCGTTAGACTAACTACGGTTGTCATGAGCGAAATACTTAATCCGGAAATCCAACGCCTGGCTGAAATCATGTACAATCCCCAAAATTACTGATTTTCCTCAGCTTCAGGCTTCCGAATTAACAAAAGGTTAATCAAAGATTAAAGTAAAAATTTGATGAAATTCAATTGTTACTTGATGACAACTGTCCTGCTTTTATAGTTGATGTAGCATTTTATGGGTTTGAGGTACTACCCGGACATTGGGGATCAACTGCTTCATTAAAGCTTGCCATATCAAAACTTGATCTGGTGTAGGTACAAGAATAGGTGTAGCTGTAAGTTGTTCAGCAGCAGCCAGAGGTGTGACAGGTTGTAAAAATACCGGAATATCGGGACTCACATTGGCTACTACAGCGGCAGCCCGTTGCAATTCAGTCGAGTCTGTATCTTGAGAAATAATGATTTTCACAAAAACATCTAAATGCGAATTGAGACATAATTGTAAAAATTGTTCATGTTCTGACCAATAACTTTCGCCGCTGACACTAGGTAATTTTAAATCCATGCCTACAGAGTCGAGGTAGGGTAAAATCATGGTCAACTGTTCTGGGCGATGTCCACCAGTTTCTAAGTATATAGGTAGATTTGTCAGCGATCGCAGTTGCGGCAAAAATTCCTTTAAGAAAGCTGCATGAAGGAGGGGTTCGCCACCAGTTAAGCTAATGCTATCGTGTAGACAAGGTAGATTTTGCCGTTCAACCCATTCAATCAAAATGGGTAGTGGGACAGGATTCGAGTGGATTTCAAAGTCGCGTAAACCAGGCGATCGCTCTATCCGACAAGTAGCGGGTGCATTCCAAGTGTGGACACTATCGCAAAAGTGGCAGCGCAAATCGCAGAAAGCAAAGCGAATAAAAATTTGACGTGTCCCGACATTTAGTCCTTCCCCTTGAATAGCAGAAAAGACCTCTATCAGGCGTGCGGTAGGTTGAACCTTAGTTTTAGCAGTCATGGGATAATAGCAACGCGATCGCGCTGCGTCGGTACAAAGGCAGGGATGTTTTTTACTTCTTGTTATATTGTGAATCTTCGCTGGCAATCTCTGCTCTTATCTTCATTAACTAACTATTTAGTCTTTATGCTTACTGATTTAAGATGAGGTTAGGTAAATTGCTAGGACAAAATCATTTTTGGCAGCTTAAATTTACATGGCAACGAAAGTGCAGAGCTTCATGACTAGCCAACCCACACAGGTAGACTTTCCAGTTACTTCCTTAACGGAAACAGTAATAGTGCAGGTGCCAGCGCGATTAAGCGTGCTTGAGGCAATAGTCTTTAAGCAGACCTGCCAAAATTTAACTCAAGAAAATACACCTCCCAAACAAATCATTATTGATTTTCACCACACTGCTTTTATGGATAGTAGTGGTTTAGGCGCCCTGGTTAGTAATTACAAAAATGCCCAGGAAAAAGGAATTGCCTTGACTTTGCGGAATGTCACACCTCCGGTCATGGCAGTGCTAAACCTCACAGGATTAGATCAAGTTTTTACCATTGAGTCTAGCAGTGAACCCCTGCCAATAGAATCTCAAGACCTCACAGAAACCCCAAAAACTAATGCTCGTAAAGCCGAGCAACTACCCACCACTCATCCTTCTGTGGCATCCTGGATGAAACGGTTGATAGACATTGTGGGCGCACTCGTCGGTTTGGTAATTACAGGAATTTTATTTATTCCCATTGTAGTTACTATTCAAATAGATGATCCCGGCCCCATTTTCTTTGGTCAAATCCGCTGTGGTTGGATGGGGAAACGTTTTAAGATTTGGAAATTCCGCTCCATGTGTGTGGATGCTGAAGCGAAGAAAGCCTCAGTTAAAAACCAAGTCCAAGGAGCATTTTTCAAGAATGAGAATGATCCTAGAGTAACGAGTGTAGGTCGATTTTTACGGCGCACCAGCTTGGATGAATTGCCGCAATTTTGGAATGTACTCAAAGGAGATATGAGCTTAGTGGGTACTAGACCACCCACGCCTGACGAAGTAGAACGCTATGAAGTACCAGAATGGCAGCGCTTGGATGTTAAACCGGGTATGACTGGTGAATGGCAAGTCAATGGGCGGTCTAAGGTACGCAGTTTTGAGGATGTAATTCGTCTAGATTTGGAGTATCAAAAAAATTGGAGTTTACTATACGATTTGAAATTAATTTTCAAAACTGTAGCTATTTTGTTTCATAAAAATAGTGGTGCTGTTTAGCCAATTACCTTAGTTTCTAATTTGTTGGTACCTTACAATCTTATTTCATCTTTGGCTATACCCAGGCTTTTTGTGAGCTTGGGTATCGCTTTTTAACAGGCTTTCTCTTATTAAAGATTAGACTTCTTGCATAAATATTGTCGCGTTGTTAAGGATGTTATGAAAAGCTCGGTAAAGACAAGGCCGCGCGTTGGGCTGGTTCTTGTAGCAACTGCCGCGCAAAGACGCAAAGGAGAACGCGAAAATTAGGTATTTCGCAAGAGGTGTATTAGTCATAATGATATTTACAAGACAAAATAATTAATAAATCTTCCTCGACTTTGTAAACTAATCTATGTTCATCTGAAATACGTCTTGACCAGTAACCTTGAAATTCATATTTCAATGCTTCTGGTTTACCTATACCTGAAAAAGCATCTCTCTGTATATCTTTAATTAATGCCAATATTTTTTTGAAAATCTTTTTGTCTTCTGTCGCCTATTGAATAAATTCTTCAAAAGCTTCTGGTTCAAATGCAATCTTTTTCATATTCTTCTAAATCAACATATATTAAATTTCCTTTTTCTACGTTTTCTAAAGCTTTGAGTAAATGTTGTTTGTTAGCTTCTGATTTTAGAAGATAGGTAGTTTCATCTTCTTCAGTAGGTGCTTCTACTAGCACAATCACTTCTACTACGGCACCTTCTGGTAATTCTGTTGTAGACAGTTCAATTTTGCCATCTTTACCTACAATCGTTTTTTGTTTGATTCCACTAAGCATAATTACTATTAGCTCTCATATTTTCTTTAATTTCACTATATCTGATTCGTTTGGTGTTTGAGCCGCTCTTTTTAACTAACCGCCAAGTCGCCCGCGCGCAGCGATGCCTGTAAGGGCTGTAGAACGCCAAGCAAGAATGTTAGTTGATTAGACATAATCAGATTTTAACTGGGAATACTTAGTAAAGCGCTGGTATTTGCTGCTTATATTCAATGCAGCTTGTTTTTAGACACCGCGATGTTGGGAATTTACCAAATAGGAAAAAATTATGAGTTTAGCCGTTACAGCAACATTTATGCTTGCAGATTGGGTTGTCAAAGGCTTGGCAGATGGAACTTTTGAAAGAGTTGGCGGTGTCATTCGGGAAGTAGGAACCAAACAAGTCGTTACATGGTTACGTGAATATGGATCAAATAGTTCAGTACTAATGCCAAATGGTTCACCTAAGAATTTACTCAATCTTATAGTTTCAGGAGCAAATTTAATTACTTCAGGAGCTAATACTGTTGTTACAACAAAAGGATTTGCCGATGTCAATCAACGTTTGGGGGGAATTGAACAAGTAAATTTAGGAAATATTGCTGTATCCGGGGCAAATTTAGTTGCAACAGTTGCTAATGCAGCTTTTACAGGAAAAGGATTAGCTGATGTTAATGAGCATCTAGGTAGTATTGAAACTCAGCTGGGGGAAATTGGGCAAAATTTTATCTCTAATCAAGGAATAATGCAGATAAATACTGCTGCCAGTGTATTGAATCTTGGTATCTCAGTGATGGGTTTTGCTGTAATTTCACAACATATTCAGGAAATAGAAAAACAGCTACAACAAGCACAGGAGTTGCTAAATAAAATTAACCGCAAAATAGACCTTAGTTTTTATGCGAACTTCCATGCTGGTATCGAATTAGCGCTCAATGCTTTCACTATGACTAAATGTGAAAATCGTAGAAGTAGTGCCTTACAAGCTATTAATCGCTTCTTAGAAGCAGAACACATTTACAAAGATTTAACAGTTAATGAACTTTCCCAAAAAAGTCCAATTATTGACAAATATATTCTGACTTTATCTTTAGCGTATATTGCAGAAGCACGTTGTCATTTAGAACTAGAAGAACATGAAACCGCAATTCGTCGTTTTCAGGAAGGAGCAAAATTTATCAGATTGCTGCTGAATAAATATATTGAACTTATGTTGACTTCTAATCCAGCCGCATACTTACATCCTCAATTTAAAGGTCACATTGATTTACATAGACTAACCAAAATTTACCAATGGATTAATCCAAATTTAAATGAAAATATAGTTTTTGAGATGCAACGCGAGAATATGTTAAAACTATTTCAAAATCAGGATCAATGGCTTTCATCCCTACCACCAGCAATTGTAGATCGTGGTGAAATTAAATGGGGATTATTTGGAGGAAATCCCACTCCATTAACAGGCAGATTTGAAAAAGAAGCTTATAAACGTCTTCCTCAAGTATTTGAAATTATGGAATCGATGATTGAAACTAATCGCCGATTTGAATCTTACCAAACAGAAATCCACGCGATCGCCCAACTAGGAATCAGTTTCCACGACTGGCTAAAACTCACACCATCTACAGAAAGTCAACCAGACGGAGCCGAACTAATGTATATAATTCCCTCCCAGCCTCTTAACTTATCCATTTGAATAAAAAAAGGCGAACACTTGTTCGCCCAATATTGCCGAAAAAAACCTAAAAACTAAATCTTTGCTTCTTCCCTAACCAACTTATCCCAACCCAAATCCTTCAAATTATTATTCCGACGTAGCGGACGAGTCACCAACTCTAAAATGTCACGCGCATTAGTAAAACCGTGAATTTGAGCAAAAGTGAACTCCACCGACCACTTAGTATTTATTCCTCGTGCTTCCAATGGATTAGCATGAGCCATACCAGTAATTACCAAATCTGGCTTCGATTCATAAATCCGTTGCAGTTGATTGTAATTATCCGGCTTCTCCACAATCTTCGGCAGAGGTACACCCATTTCGTGACAAGTCTTTTCTAACAGCGCCAACTCAGCAGCTTGATAGCGCTTATCCATGTAGGGAATGCCGATTTCTTGAACTATCATTCCACAGCGTACCAAGAACCGCGCTTGGGAGATTTCCAACAAGTTATCACCCATGAAGAATACAGACTTGCCGCGAATCAGTTTCACATACTCTTCTAAACCTTCCCAAATTTGCGCCTCACGCTCATCCAATCCTTTGGGAGTAATGCCAAACACAGAGCAGATTTTTTCAATCCAAGCGCGAGTACCATCAGGGCCAATGGGGAAAGGTGCGCCAATGAGTTTACACTTGCGGCGACGCATTAAAGTAGTTGCAGTGCGGCTGAGGAAAGGGTTAACACCAGCAACATAATATCCTTCTTCAATCACTGGCAGTTCGGTGAAGCGCTTTGCAGGTAACCAACCAGAAACTTTGACGCCGTGTTTTTTCAATTCCAAGGTTAACTGCGTAACAACAGGATCAGGTAAAGAACCGAAGAGAACCAGGGGTGGATGATCTATATACTCAGATTCATCTTGTACAACTTCTTCTTTCTTTTTACCAAAGTTGAGCAGCTTTTGAATAGCATTGCGATCGCTCTTCTCTGTTTCTGTTTCTGCCGCAGGGGCATGGGTAGGACAACGATTAGCCATTGCAGCCAAAACGGTATCTTCACCCTGGGTAAAGGCGTAATCTAGACCATTTGCGCGGGCAACAACGATGGGTATACCAATATCTGATTCCAGCTTTGGTGCTAAACCTTCCAAGTCAGTTTTAATAATTTCGGTGGTGCAAGTACCAATCCAGACGATAACACTAGGGTTGCGATCGCGCTTAATTTGTAGACACAACCGCTTTAATTCATCATAATCATTCAACTGTGCCGAAATATCTCCCTCTTCCAACTCTGCCATTGCATAGCGAGGTTCAGCAAAAATCATTACCCCCATCGCGTTTTGCAGGAAGTACCCGCAAGTCTTGGTGCCAATCACCAAAAAGAAGCTATCTTCGATTTTTTGGTATAACCACGCCACGCAGCTAATGGGGCAAAATGTGTGGTAATTACCAGTTTCACACTCAAAGTTTAAAGCTTCTGGTTGTTGAGCGATAGTCATTTTAATTTTTCTCCCCTTGTTATTTAACGGCAGGTGAATATAGGGCAGGCATCAGGGGGAGATCATTTACCCCCTGAGTACCGTAGTTTGTGGCACATGTCACCGGTCAGCAATCCCTACATTCAACAGGAACGGCAATCATTAAGCATTGGGGAAGAGACGAGCAATCTCTGATTCATCAAAAACTCCAGACGGCAGTTCTTCCCCTAAAAAATCGTTATTTTCTTCACTCTTTTGCAATGCGGTTTCATCGCCCCAGACATCTGACAATACGTCACGAAACGCATTTTCGTCAGGTGTATTCAGATCATCAAGCATTTGCTCATCCAGCTTTTCCTCGATGGCAATTGGTGCTTCAAAGGAAATCTCACCAAAATCGTCTACTTCGGAACTAGGCTGTTGGTGCGATTCATCGTTGGCGTGACCATTAGATGAGGAAATGTCACCCAGTCCATTTTGGCTTTCTTGGGATGCGCCCAATACTAGGGTTTGCAGATCAGAATCCATCCCAAAGCCATTGGTGTGAGAAATCGCCAAAGTTTCATCTTCGGAGTTTTCATCCATGCCCACGGCTGACTCGTATTCATTAATCTCTTCTGTTTCTACTGGAGGAATGAAACGGTTACCAAGAGCAATGTCTGGGTCAAAATGCAAATCCAGCACTTCAATCAAGGTATCGGCGTCAGGATTTAATCTGGAAAAAGGCATCATTAACTGCGCTAACTTAGGTTCCAGCGCGTTGACAACGCCCAGGATGAGGTATGAAGGTGGTCGCTTCCCGCCGTCCGGGGTGTACACTGATTCCGATTTCATGTGCAGCGTAATCCATTCACGGTTGGCCTGGAAAAACTGCAACCACTTCTGTCTTATTGAATCTGTAAAGCTATTAAAGAAAGCCATATTGCTCCTCATCCCGAAAACTAGATGATGTTATACAATCATCAAGTCTAGTTCCTCTTCCGAATTAGGAACCTGGGGTTTACCCGGATTTAGATAAAAATCGGACAACAAAGAGAACAATTCACGATCTGGTGAGTCATTTGGCACTACTCCTTCAGGACGTGCCAAAATTTGGTCAGCAATGTTGAGATAATAATCACAAACGTAGCTCAGAGATGGGTCAGACTCAGCCATCTCAAACAAAGTTTTACCCTTGACGCGGGAAACACGGATGTCTTCAATTAAAGGTAAGACTTCCAAAACTGGCATGGGGACTGCTTCTATGTATTTGTCGATCAAGTCGCGCTTAGAAGTACGGTTGCCAATTAAACCAGCGAGACGCAGTGGGTGAGTCCGAGCTTTTTCCCGCACTGATGCAGCAATTCGATTGGCAGCAAACAAAGCATCAAAGCCATTGTCAGTCACAATCATGCAGTAATCTGCATAGTTGAGTGGTGCTGCAAAACCACCACAAACAACGTCACCGAGTACGTCAAACAAAATAACGTCGTACTCATCAAAGGCGTTAAGCTCTTTCAGTAATTTTACTGTTTCGCCAACTACGTAGCCGCCACATCCGGCACCCGCAGGTGGCCCACCAGCTTCTACGCAATCTACGCCACCAAAGCCTTTGTAAATTACGTCTTCTGGCCAAACGTCTTCGTAGTGGTAGTCCTTTTCTTGAAGAGTATCAATAATTGTGGGAATTAAAAACCCAGTGAGTGTGAAGGTGCTGTCATGTTTGGGGTCACAACCAATTTGCAAGACTTTTTTGCCGCGTTTGGCTAGGGCGACGGAGATATTACAGCTAGTTGTGGATTTACCAATACCACCTTTTCCGTAAACTGCTAGTTTCACTGTTGTTTGCCTCTTATAGTTCTTTGTCAAACTCGTGGATCAAGCTTTTGCCTTCACCTAACCTTCTATGGCGATGTGCGAAGTCTGTGATTGTCATTATTGTCGAAATTACATAGAAAAGAAAGGGGGTTTAAATATGAAAAATGTATAAATTAGCAAATTTAAAGATTATTTTTACAATTGAGTAGAAAAATATAGCTAAAAAGCATAAATATGAATAAATAAACCTCAAAAACTTTATTTATACACTTTTTATATAAAAAAAGTTACAAAAGACAAAAATGCCGTATGTACTTTTGTATATGGTTTTGGTCAATGTAAATTACTTTTAGCCACCCTAATACCAAGGTAAATGGGCTACCTTGCAGATGCGAGACACAGAATAGTACTGCAATATGTCAATATAATGACCCTAATAAATAACTGAAAAGCTTATTATGTAAGCATTTTGGCTTTTTAATGCCGCTTTGCAGTGATAGCCATACAATGCCGAATCTACTATTGTAAATTTCTACAACAGATGTATGAAAAGATGTAATTCACTGCCAAAACTATTTCAGGGTTTGAATTTCAGACTTTAGTAATTCGTTTGTAATAAATTATTAAATTTACCCATCAGATGTTTGTGCTTCGATTTCTTGTAATGATTGCCAGCCAGCTTGCCACTGGGAGTTATCTTGTAATAACTTGGCATTGAGCCAAAAGCGAACATTAGGGTCACAAGCAGCAACCATTTCGGCATAAACCCATTTACTCTGATTTTTCCGATTCACAACTTGGAAATGTCTCCAACCGTCTATTTTTATTTGGGCTGTCCACTTAGAACCAACCAAATAAGGGAATTTCTGTTTTTTAGGCATAGGACATGAGGCATGGGGCATGATTGAACGCCCACATTAAATCTGACTTTCTCATTACAAATTAGTACAGCCTGGGTCATAGCTGTGCTGACAGCGTTCATGCAGTCTTTGCCAAAGGCATATAGCTCATCTTGACGCGTTGCTTTCCCAGAAAAGGCGTAATTAAGAATTAGTATAACTTAAGACTAAATCACCATTACGTGTATACTTATGGCAATATAATTTACCATCTTGCTCAATACATAACGAAAACCATCGGATATGGCTCCAACAGGTGTTGATATTGTTGGTAATTTTACGTTTTTTTCTGTATAAACGTTGTTGTACAGATTCGTTAGGGCAAAGAATTTCTAATGTGCCTGTACCATCTTCATAATTTTCAATGCGAAATAGACAGTCTTGCAACATAGCACGACTGCTACTGTCAAAAAATCGCTTAAAGCGCTGCAACTTTTCTCCTTCAGTCATTTCGCTGATGCGCTTTACTTTCAAGATTTCTTCATCTTCAAAGTCCAAGTCATCATCAAAGTCATCGGGGTCAATCATTTTTAGTATTCGCTATATAGAGTTAGGTAAATCAAATTTTGTCTGCATGTAGGGATGGTTTTGACAACCAATCGTGATTGATTTCAATTCCTCGGCTGTGCATAGCTTGGATAAATAAATCTGTGGGTAGTACTTCCTCGACAGGTGCAACGCCTGGTTTTTTGAGTTTGCCTTCTAATAAGAGTTGGGCAATGCTACCTGTACCACAACCAGAAGCTACTGCTGTATTTTCATGTATTAAAGTTGAACAATAAACGGCTGTTGCACCATTTTTTTTCCCTGTCACTTCTGAACGGACTGCTACGCCAATACCACTGAAATTGTTGGTAACATCTGTCATCGAATGACTAACACGAGACAAAAATTCAATCATGTAACGACGTTGCATTAACCATTTGGGAAAAATATGTGCGGCCATCCAAGTTAAGTGATTATAAAAATCGGGGATGGAACCAAACTTAGTAATTACAGTTTGAACTGAAGGAAAAGTATGGGGCATGGTAAAAGTTTCTGGCATATCAAACCAGTAAACTCCACTTTGTCTATAAGGAGAAGGAAAATCAACAATTTCTCTTTCACTGTAAGGCTTGACTATCTGCCATTTGCCATCTATCAAAGCTTCAAAAGGACGTTGTAATCCTAAAAAAGTTGTCCGCATGACTGTAACGCCAGCACCACCAGAACCTGATACTAAATAACTGAGATGGATTTTTTCTGGTTGATCAAGTTGCTCGACGCACTGACGTACCATGCTGTTAGAAATTCCCGGAAAAATGCCAGTATTAATAATTGCTGTGATCCCAGCCGCCACTGCTTGTTTTTGATAATTTAGAGCTTTGCTGGTATAAGAACGGTGGTCACTGACATCTAGATAGTTAACGCCTTGTTCTATGCAGATTTGGAGAACATTGGTATCTCGGTAGTGAAATGGCCCAGCACAGTGGATGACTAAATTAGAGTTAGCGATCGCCTCTCTTAATTTATCAATTTCTGCCAAGTCCAACATTAAAAACTGTACTTGCTCACCCAAAGAGGCGCTGACACTCCTACCTATCTCTGGGGAACGTCCAGTGATGGTAATTTGTGCCTGGGTATGGGTAGCTAGATCCTGGGCAACACTGCTCCCAATGCGCCCTCTTCCACCAAGTATTAAAACGCGGTCTGTCATTACTCCAGTATAGGCAACACCATTTTTATTTCATCAGGTTTTTGTCATAGTTGCCATCGGTTACAAGTATGACTTGCCTATCAATTCAAATACGGCGGGAAAATTTAGGTAAGTTTTGGTTTGTTAATTCATTCCATAGGAGGATGCCAACGGCGCATTACCCAACGCCTGTGATCAAAGATTATTAGTGGATTGTTTTAGCAAAAAATTCCTTTTATTTTCAAGAAGTTTTTAATTTTTCGACACCATGTTTTGAGAAAGAATCTAGGTTTTGATCGGTATACCCGACTGGAGGTTGGCGATGCTGAAGTTCTAATAGTTCTCCCGCCATGTTCTAACTCTTCAGCTTTTCTTAAATCAGAACTAGCTCGATATTCGTATCCCAATTGAGAACAGACAAAACCCCGATATTTGTAGGCTTCAACGTAGCGAGGATTGAGACGAATAGCTCTGGTAAAATCTGCGATCGCTTCTTCATATCTGCCACCTGAAGCATTCTCAACTCCCAAATTATAAAAAGTTTCTGCATCCCAACGATTAACGGATATATTGACTTGAGTTGGGGAAGTGTGACTTGGGGAAGTAGAACTGGGAGGAGATGAGTTTGTAGTTTCAGCAGTTGGCTGTTCAGACTTCAATTTGTTGTAAGCTACATTAATCTCTTTAATTTTTTCCTCTGCTTGCTGTTTTTGTTGCGGATCAGCAAAGCGATCGGGATGCCAAATTTTTACCAGCTTACGGTAAGCTTGCTTTACCTGTCCCTGGGATGCACCAGGTTTTAGTCCTAAAATTTCATAAGCATGATTGATATCGAGGTAATCGCGCATACTGTAAGCAATAGGCAACTATATACATCTATGTTAACTATTCCCGTAAATTTTCTTCAGTTCCAACAAACTCCACATAGCGGATACCATTGGGATGGCAGTAGTCGCCGCTTCTTTGAAGGTTGGTATTATCGCGTAACTTTGCCTGAATGTGGACAAACCTTCGCCTTTATGTACTCTATCGAAGACCCCATTGGTGGTCAATCTTATAGCGGTGGTGCAGCCCAAGTTTTAGGGCCAAATGATGAATATATCTGCCGTACCTTTCCTGATGTCAACAAATTTTGGGGTAGTAGCGATCGCTTAGGATTAGGTCATTGGGGCAAAACTGACCTCAACACCCAGCCTTTGTATCTCCTTCCCGCAGAATTTGAACGCTACGTTCAAGAAGGTTATCAAGCTACAGCCACCTTAAATCAAGGCGAGATTCGTGACCCAGCTACGGGTAATTATTGCCGTTGGCTGTATGAAATTCAGCCAGTATACTACTGGGGTAATCAAAATAGCATTCAGCAATCAACCGCTGGGTGGTTGTCTTTTTTACAGATTTTTGAACCTGGATGGCAAATTTTGATGGCGCATGGCTGGGCCAGTGGCTGGATTGATTGGAATGGGAAAATTTACGAATTTACCAATGTTCCAGCTTACGGAGAGAAAAACTGGGGTGGTGCTTTTCCCCAAAAATGGTTTTGGATAAATTGTAATAGCTTTGATAATGAACCCGATTTGGCATTAACGGCTGGTGGTGGTAAGCGTGGTGTGTTGTGGTGGATGGAATCTGTAGCCATGATTGGCTTGCATTATCAAGGCAAGTTTTATGAATTTGTTCCCTGGAGTGCCAAAGTAGAATGGGATATTCAGCCTTGGGGTAGATGGCAAATGCGCGCCAGAAACTTAGATTATGAGATTGAATTGACAGGAACTACGCCTTTACCTGGTACGCCTCTACGCGCGCCCACAGCAAATGGTTTAGTCTTCTGTTGTCGGGATACGATGCAAGGCAAACTAGATTTAGAGTTACGAAAATTAAATTGCACAACATCTCAAACAATCCTCAAAGCACACAGCGATCTTTGTGGTTTAGAAGTAGGCGGTGGTTCTTGGGATAATTCTTGGCACCATAGTTAAAACTGTTGCTATGATAGAATGTGCCTTATTATTGGGGCTGTAGCTCAGTTGGATAGAGCGGTCGCCTCCTAAGCGACAGGCCGTGCGTTCGAGCCGCACCAGTCCCGTCTTCAGAAAAAAAAATTTAATTAAGAGCATTTCTATAAAAAATTTGTTCAAATTAAGGTAGATTTTGAATAAATCTGCTAACCTACATAGTTGTTTATCTTTTTTCATAGAAAATCTCGGACTCAGCGGACCTCATCTATAGAGCCTTGAAGAATATATTGTTTACAGGTCACTCATTTCGGTTTATGATTTTTGCCCTACCACTGCTGATGTGGTTGGGATACCAAGAATCGCAAAACGAGCGTGTGCAACCCCAAGCAGTATTAGTCTTGGGTGGTTCTACGTCACATTTAGAAAGAGAGAAATTTACAGCCGATTTTGCGCGTGAGCATCCAAATTTACCAATTTGGATTTCGGGTGGTAGCCCACCTAAATCTACTCAAGATGTGTTTGCTAAGGCTGGAGTGGATACCAAACGATTACATTTGGATTATGAAGCAGTTGATACTGTGACCAACTTCACTAGTTTGGTAGATGATTTGCAAGCTCGCGGCATTAAAAGTATTTATTTGGTGACGTCAGAGTTTCATATGCGCCGCGCTCGCGTGGTTGGTGAGATAGTTTTGGGTAGTCGGGGTATTTATTTTAAACCTGTACCAGTACCTTCAAACAACGCCCATGAACCTGTGGAGAAGTCTATCCGTGATGGAGCGAGAGCCTTACTTTGGGTAGCTACTGGTTACACGGGTGCAGAACAGAGTAGAAATAGATAAGAGACTGGTACTGCTGCGAGGAAAGTGAAAAAGCAGGGGGGTAGGGGGCAGGGGAGAAAAACCACACACAATTCCACTCCGCTTTAAACCTTATCTTTTGGTAAAATTCACAAGTCAAAATTGCCTAACAGAGACGACCCCTTGGCCGTCTCTTATTATCTTAAGCTGCCATTTCTTGCACTAAGACATAGGGTTGGAGGATGAGTGTGTGAAATTTTTTAGTGCGATCGCTATTCCAGTTTCCCACTTGTGTGTTTGAAGGTTTAACCATTAATTGCTGATCTATCCATTGTTGCACAGATGAAATATTATCACTAGCGATCGCTACTCCTACATCAAGCAAGTCTAGGTCTGATGCTACTACAATCACTGCGTCCCTTTGCACATGAGGAATTAGCCACTCCCACGCAGCTTCATCTAGATTGGTGCTTAGTTCTGTTCTTAAATCCGACATGATTACTCATCTTGATTCGTCTAGGGCCGATTTTACCACTTAGATAAATTTCTCAGGACTATTGTCTGCTGCGGTTGTGTATTGAGATTTTCATAGCGAAGCAGGGCATACACAAAGAAATAGATATGCTAAACTTCGGCTTTCATTTCATCAATCTCAAACAAAGAGACAATTACTCCAGTAATGGGAATAGAGATAAAGATTCCTAGTAAGCCTGCTACTCTCGCACCAATTAATAAAGCAAAAAATACTACCACAGGATTAAGATTGAGCGCACCTTGCATAATTCGCGGTGCTAATAAGTTATCTTGAATTTGTTGGAGGATGATACAGGCCGCTAATACTTTTAAGGCTAACCAGACATTTTGCGATAACACAATCAATGTGACTACACCCACGCCTAATGTGGCTCCTATGCCTGGAATGATATCGAGTATTCCCGCTATTAAAGACAATAGTAATGTAAAAGGTACTCTTAATATTGAGAAAACGAGGAAAGTAGAACTTGTGAGAAATAACGTTAATAATAGCTGTCCTCGAAAAAATCCTAAAAAGTTGCGTCTAATTATATGAGTAAATTTACTACGTCGTTGTTGGGGAACTATTTTAATGAGTAGATGCCAAAGTTTTTCGCCATCTAAAAGCATAAAAAAGGCTACAACTGCAATTAATATAAAAGTTACAAAATTAGTTAGCATTTGTTGTAATATAGCTAAAACAGTTACTAAAGTTGCGATAGCTTGATTTCGTAACTGTTCTTCAATCAAAGTCAAATCTATCTGTAAATTTCGGTTACGAAGTAACTCTTCAATTCTTTCCAATACAGGAATGAAAGAGCTTAAAAATACGGAAATACTATCGATTAATTGTTGTCCTTGAGATATTACCGCTAAACTTATGGTGATTATTAAACTACCAATAATAACTATACTAATTAAGAAAACTACAATCACTGCTATGCTGTGAGGAACAAAATGCCGCAGCCATTCTACAGGATAGCTGAGTAAGAAAGCTAAAATAGCAGCGAATGTGAAAATAACTATCACTGCTTCAAAGTAAGCTAAAAGCTGTGTAATTGCCCAACCGGAAGCTACCAATAGTAGAAAGCGGACTAATGCGGAATTATTCAATCTATCCCAAACATTTTTAGCTTTAAAGCCGCTCATATTAATTTTTAATTGTTAATTAAAAGAATCAAAAAAACCTGACAACATCAGGTTTCCATACTTTACCTTAGTAATAAAACTAGGTGTTATTTACTAATTTGGTATCTTATACTTTTGAAGTAAGTCGGCGAGAAAAAATCAAACTATGTTAAGCAATGTAAAATAATTACAATTAATTTCGTAGTCAGCGGCTCTAGCCATGATTTGAGGACTAAAGTCCTCACTACAAACCTTTAATTATTTACGCCGTCCTACTTACAGGGAGAATAGGTTTGAACTAACTAGAGCAGGTAAACATCAAGTCTAACTTTCAGCATACAAAAACCAAGTGGCGATCGCTACCCTCCTAAAGTATATTTTTCAACGCCCTAAATCATGCATTTGATTAATTGTTGTCGCACATTGTTGTGTCACAGCCTGCAATTTTTCCTTATTTGTAGAACTAGGAGGGTCAATTAATTGACCAATTCTCACAGTTAAGGGAACTGCATGAGGTATAGCCGAGCCTTTTTGTAATATTTTCTCAGAACCCCATATACTCACTGGCAATAATGGCACTTTTGCCTTGGCTGCCAACAGTGCTGCACCCCTTTTAGGATCTTTTATCCTACCATCTGGGGTGCGCGTACCTTCTAAGAACACACCTACAGCCCAACCATTTTCCATACACTCCAGGGCTGAACGAATAGTATTGCGATCGGCACTACCCCGACTTACTGGGTAAGCACCATATAATTTAATTGCTTGTGCCAAAACTGGGACTTCAAATAACTCTTCTTTCGCCATGTATGCCACAGGACGACGTACACAACTAGAGACTATCGGCGGATCAAAGTAACTTGCATGATTACTCACTACCACCAAAGGCTGTGATTGCGGGACATTTTCGACCCCATAAATTCGCCCCCGAAAGTATGTATGAAACATAGGACTGACAATCGACCACTTAAAAGCGCGGTAGAGTGTCAGACTAATTATAGGTTCGCGGCTTTTAGTCATAGGGGGATTGGGAGATGGGGAACTGGGGCCCCTCTGGGAATCAGGGGCAAATGGGGAACTCGGGGCCCCCTCTGGAAATCAGGAGTAATGGGTATTGGGAATAATTTACTATGTTCCTTTATTCCCTAGTCCCTATTCTCTATTCTGGCAATTCAGCAGCATTACGGATGTTTTTTAAGGTTAAGTCTGGACTGGTACGTTTAATTAAATTAGTTAGCACATTACCAGGGCCAATTTCTACTACTTGTTCAATGCCATGTGTGGGTAATTGCAGAGAAATTTCTCGCCAGCGGACGGAACCTGTCATTTGTTGGCTGAGGCGCTGTTTGATAATTTTGGCATCAGTAGATGGCAACGGATCTACATTGGATAATACTGGTATCACAGCTGGCTGAAATTCTATTGATTCGAGAATGTCTTGGAATTCCGCAGAAGCCGCCGCCATAAAGGGGGAATGAAATGCACCAGAGGTTTTTAAGGGTATAGCACGTTTGGCCTTAACTTGAGACATGACAGATCTTACCGCTTCAGGAGTACCAGAGATAACTACCTGAGCCGGACTGTTATCATTTGCCAACACTGCATCTGGTGTCTGTCCCAAAACTGTTTCTAACTGTTCACTATCAAAGTTCATCAAAGCCGCCATCATTCCGCCTGCTGCACTATCCATCAGTTCAGCACGACGCTTGACTAGATGTAACCCAGCCGACCATTCAAAGACACCTGCAATGTAAAGGGCAATATATTCACCCAAGCTGTGACCAGCAACTATATCTGGTTTGTGTCCCCGTTCCCGGCACAAGTCGGCTAAAATGCTTTCCACTACATACAGACTGGGCTGTGTATACAGCGTCTGTGATAATTTTTCTTCTGCGTTTTGACATAATTCTGTTACCGACCAGCCTAAAATTGCTTCGGCTTGGGCAAATTTGTCTTTAGCGGTAGGTATATCTAATAAATCTATTCCCATTCCTATGGCTTGAGAACCTTGTCCGGGAAACACCCATGCAGTTTTAGTCATTGGTCATTTGTCATTGTGAAAGACGGAAGTGGGGAGTGGGGAGTGGGGAGTAGGGATAAATCAATTTGAAAGTCACAATGAATCGTTTTTGACTTTTGACTTTTAACTTTTGAATTTCCCAAAAGGGGTTTCCCAGTCCCTAACGGCCCCATTGAAAGATGGCTGCGCCCCAAGTTAACCCAGCACCAAAGCCAGATGCGGCAATAATTTCGTGAGGTTTGATTTTGCCTTGTCTCACGGCTTCATCTAACGCTAGAGGAATGGAGGCGGCGGAGGTATTACCATAATTGGCAAGATTACTAATAACTTTGTGGTCTGGAATATTTAAGCGTTGGGCAACGGCATCGAGAATCCGTTGGTTGGCTTGATGCAATAGTAACCAATCTACTTGATCAACACTGAGGTTAGCTTGAAATAAGGCTTTATCAATAATTTCTGGGACTTTTTGTACGGCGAAGCGGTATACTTCTTGACCGTTCATGGTGATGGGCTGGTATGTACCTTTGGTGATTTCTACGCCGGGGATGATTTCTTGGGCTGCACCCGTATAAGACAAATTAAGAGAATTATTTTGTGTGCCGTCACTTTTGATGGCAAATCCTAACAAGCGATCGCTTTTATTTGCTTGTAAAACTACCGCCCCAGCACCATCACCAAACAATATGCAAGTACGTCGGTCTTGCCAATCTACCCAGCGAGAGAGGATATCCGCTCCTATCAGCAGTACATTTTGGAATACTCCTGTTCTAATGTATTGGGCTGCGGTTACTAACCCAAACACAAAACCAGAGCAGGCTGCTGTTAAATCAAACGCTACAGCTTTAGTTGCTCCTAACTCTGCTTGAACTTGACAAGCACTACCAAATAAATCATCAGGGGTGGATGTCGCTAATAAAATTAAATCCAGGTCAGTTGCTTTAATGCCAGCAGCTGCGATCGCCTGACTACCAGCATCAGATGCCAGTGTTTTTAAAGACTCCGATGGCAGTGCTAAACACCGTTGACGAATACCCGTTCTTGTGGTAATCCACTCATCTGAAGTTTCTACTAGTTCAGTGAGTGCCTGGTTATCGAGATAAGTTTTTGGTACTGCCGAACCGCTGCCGGTAAATGCTATGCCTAAATTTTCCACTCCTAGTCTCCCAAGCTATCAGCTTTTAGTCATTGGTCATTAGTCATCAGCCATTAGTCATGTTCCCTTGACCAATGACTTTTCTCCAGCTATTGATCGCTAGTTTTGTGGCTAATTGCTAACCGCTTTCTTGCTGTAGGACTTCGTATTGGGACTTGAGTCTTTGCAGTACCTGATTATCTACAGCTTCTTTAGCCATGCGAATTGCATTAAAAATAGAGGGAGCTTGAGAGCTACCGTGACCAATAAAACAAACTCCGGCAACGCCTAAAAGCAATGCACCACCATGTTCTGCGTGATCCATGCGTTGCTTAACGCGTTTGAGGTTAGGTTTTAAAATTGCCGTACCAATTTGACCGTGCAATCCTTGGGGTAATTCTTCCCGTAAGATTTGCAAAATCACTTCGCCGACTGCTTCGGCAAATTTTAATAACACATTGCCCACAAAACCATCGCAGACAATCACATCAAATTCACCAGAAAGGACATCACGCCCTTCAGCATTTCCAATAAAATTAATTTGGGAATTTTCCCGTAGCAGTTGGTGGGCGCGC
The DNA here is from genome assembly GCF_963920855.1 of Nostoc sp. CCY0012. NCBI lineage: Bacteria > Bacillati > Cyanobacteriota > Cyanophyceae > Nostocales > Nostocaceae > Nostoc > Nostoc sp. CCY0012. Next base: position 81,087 of record NZ_CAWUDM010000018.1, read on the forward strand.
AGAGCTATTTCATTCCCCTTAGTGTCTTCTTCGCCAATATTCAACAAACCTACTTTGGGTTTGCTTGTACCCAAAACATACTGGCTATAAGTTGACCCCATCACAGCAAACTGCTCTAAAAACTTAGGGCGACAGTCTACATTCGCGCCGACATCAAGTATTAGTACTGGTTTGCCAGCCTTGATGGTGGGAAAAACCGTGCCAATAGCTGGGCGGTCAATTCCTGATAATCTTCCTAAGCGGAGCAACGCTGATGCCATAGCTGCCCCTGAGTGTCCCGCAGAAAACACAGCGTCTGCTTGCTGCTGCTTCACCAAATCCATCGCCACATTGATTGAAGCCTTGCGTTTGCGTCTAACTGCATTCAAAGGCTCCTCATCCATTGCGATCGCTTCCTCAGCAGGAACGATCTCCACCTGCGCCAAGTTAGTTTTTGGCGGCAAGGCATCTGCAATTTGTTGGGGATCACCAACCAATAAGACTTTCACACCCAATTCTTCACTTGCGCGCAGTGCGCCAGCAACGATTTCACCGGGTGCATGATCCCCTCCCATTGCGTCAATTGCTATCCGTACGCAAGTCGATCCCATTGCTTAGAGCTACTAGAAACCTTACAAATTTTACCAGATGGCTTTGCTTAAAAACCGGAAGTTTTTGACTACCGTATTACTCTTGTCACTATTGCAACAAGTTTTAGCAGCAAGCTCAAGATAGCACGAATTGTCAGGGAATGGGAGAAGAGGCAGGGGGGCAGGGGGATGGGGGG
>NZ_CAWUDM010000019.1:0-80894 GCF_963920855.1 Nostoc sp. CCY0012
TCCCCCCATCTCCCCATCCCCTCAGTCCCCAATCTCCAAAATTAGCGAGAAATCCGCACTTGATGTCAACTAGCATCGCGTTAGGATGTATTACAGTTAACGGCATAGTTTCAGGCGATTCAGTTGCTATGGACAATTCCCCCATCAAGGCTGTTCAAGCCCCTTATTACGGTGATAACTTCTACCGGACACCGCCACCAGATTTACCTTCCTTGTTAATGAAGGAACGAATTGTCTATCTGGGAATGCCATTGGTTCCTGCGGTTACAGAATTGATTATCGCCGAATTGCTGTATTTACAGTCAGACGACCCAGAGAAGCCGATAAAAATTTATATCAACTCGACGGGAACCTCCGGTTACAGTGGCGAACCCATTGGCTTTGAAACCGAAGCCTTCGCCATTTATGACACCATGAAATATATTAAGCCTCCCATTCACACCATTTGTGTTGGTTCGGCAATGGGTATGGCAGCAATGTTACTCAGTGCTGGCACAAAAGGCTGTCGCGCTAGTTTGCCCCACTCTTCTATTATCCTGCACCAACCTAAGAGCTACGCCCAAGGTCAAGCAACGGATATTCAAATTCGGGCAAAAGAAGTTCTGGTGAATAAAGTGTCGTTGGTTGATATTTTGTCGGAGACTACCGGACAAGCAACAGAAAAAATTACCAAGGATATGGATCGTCTCTTCTACATGACTCCCTATGAGGCTAAGGAATACGGTTTGATTGACCGAGTATTTGAAAAAGAAGAACTCGCCAATCCCCCATTACCAGCCAGTGTTCTTTAAAAGAATGCTGAGTAAAGAACTAGCCTCTAGTCCCTTTTAAAAGTGCTGAGTTGAGAACTGGCTCATATCCCCATTAAATTACAAGCGGAGTAACGAAAATGCCTATAGGCGTGCCTAAAGTTCCTTACCGGATGCCCGGCGGACAATATACAGATTGGATTAGCATCTACGATCGCCTTTACCGGGAAAGAATTATTTTCTTGGGGCGAGATGTAGATGATGAAATTGCTAACCAAATTATTGCTGTAATGCTGTATCTGGACTCAGATGATCCAGGTAAGGATATTTATTTATACATCAATTCTCCCGGTGGTATGGTTACTTCTGGGATGGCAATTTTTGACACAATGCAACACATCAAATCAGATGTGGTGACAATTTGTGTGGGTTTAGCCGCTTCTATGGGATCATTTCTGTTGGCAGCTGGCACCAAAGGCAAACGCATGGCATTGCCTCATTCCCGGATTATGATTCACCAGCCCTCTGGTGGTACCCGTGGACAAGCCAGTGACATCGAAATTGAAGCCAGAGAAATTTTGCGGATTCGTCACCAACTAAATGGCATTTATGCAGAAAAGACTGGTCAACCTTTAGCCAAGATTGAAAAAGACATGGATCGTGACTTTTTCATGTCTGCGGCTGAAGCCAAAGAATACGGGTTAATTGACCGTGTAATTGAAGAACGACCGTAGGAAGGGGGGAATGGGGAGTAGGGAGTAGGGAGTAGGGTCATTTTCTCCCTCATCTCCTTTTTGTTCTTTATTTCTAGAAGGAGTTCCTAGTTCCCTATTCCCCAGCCTCAAAAAAAACCGTCACTATTGAACCATCAATTATTCAATTAGTCTTTATAATTAAAACCTTAAGGCTGGAAGCTCATAGCCGAAGGCTAATTATTAGATAGCTGATAGATCAAAATGGATCTTGGAGATTGCTACCGTTTATTAGGTTTAAGGTCGGGCGCTTCGTTTGCTGACATAAAATCGTCGTACAGGCGATTGGCGCAGCAATATCATCCCGATATTAATCCCAGCGATATAAGAGCTAAAGATAAGTTTATTGCTTTGACAGAGGCTTACAGACTCCTTTTAACGGTAGTACCTTCCGAGGAGATAGCCCCACCTTCAAGTCAATCTTATGCGTCTGGGCATGATGAGACAAAGGCTACCCGCCCAGAAAAAACACCAACGGCCACTGTAACCGCTGAAAAACCGCCGCCACCCAAGCCTCCTAACATTGGAGAAATAGAACAGCGGCTTAAGTGGAAGACTTATGAGCAATTGCAAGGGTTTTTAAAAGAAAGAAGATTTCCCCAAGCGATCGCCCTCGCGGAAGCTTTGGCTGCACGTTTACCCACAGACGCAGAAGTGCGCCAATGGCAAGCCGTTGCTTATCAGATTTGGGGACGGGCTTTAATTTCGGAAAATCAACTGTTAAAAGCCAGGATTTACCTCAAAAAAGCCCTCAAGACAGACCCTAACAATAAGGCTTTGTGGCTTGAGGTGCAGCGTGATTTTCAAAAATTAGAGCAGATTTTTTAAGATGCTCTCACCAGATTGGATAAGTAGTTAAACAAAATTAATTACACAATGTCATTGCGAATATAGCGGAGCGGAATGAAGCGCTCGCAAGGCTTGGGATTGCTAGAGCCTCCGGCAGCTCGTTAGGGCTTGACGCTTCGCTATTCACTGTCTCAAAGCTTGAATTACGCGGGGTGCAGCCCTAGAGGCGATGGCACAAAGCGCCCACGGAGGCGATAAACCCGGAGGGCATGGCTAGAGCCTCCGGCACGCTACCGCGGTAAGCGCAGCTATGCCCGCTAGGGCTTTACGCCTATCGCATAGCATATCATTTGATTGCCCATTAACCTGTAAGGCTTTGAAAAAATGAAACAGCCCAGCTATGCTGAGGACAAAAGCTTTAAGCTATGAGTAATAGATTACAAGTTTCACTGTTGACTCTAGTCTAGGGTGTAAATCCCAGACTATTCTCATTTTTTTATGTCCCAGTCTACAATTACAGTCACCGTCAAGTTGTTCGCAGCTTATCAAGAAGCCTATGGAGTATCAGAACTGATACTGGAATTGCCCCAGGATACACCAGTCAGCGCAGTATGCGATCGCCTGATTGTTGAACACCCAGAACTGACTAAATGGCGCGATATCACTCGTTTTGGCATTAATTTAATATTTGTTGAACCAGATAGCCTGCTGCAAGATGGCGATGAAGTTGTACTAATTCCACCTGTGAGTGGTGGTTAAGTCTGTGCCTTTTTGTTGACAGCCTTACCGAGACGAGTTAATCCTTGAGAACAATCAAATCTATCGAGGTGAATTTCAATAAAAGAAACGCAGTGAATATTGGTTTTAGCTTGGACTAAAGCTGCTTCTAATTCGCCTTCTGTGGAAACTTCGCAACTCCAACTTTCGCCAAAAATTTGGGGTATTTGATGATACTTCCAAGGTTGAATATCATTATAGGGGCCATCTTGAATTACACGTTCAATGGTATAGCCATCATTATTAATTAAGAAAATAATGGGATTAAGTTTATACCTAATAATTGTAGATAATTCTTGAGCAGTCATCTGAAAAGCGCCATCCCCGACAAAAATTATGGGACGACGATGAGGATCAGCCATAGCTGCACCCAAACAAGCAGGAATCGCATAACCAATAGATAAATAAAAGGCTTGACCAATAAAATCGGTATCTTGGGGCATGAATAAATCCATTGCCGAGACAATTGCATCCCCGGTATCTGCTATGACAATAAATTTATCTTCCAGAAAATGGTTGATGCGTTCATAAAACCGCCGATTTGTTAATTTGGCTTCTGGTTGGGAAATAAAACTTTGAGAAAGTATATGAGAAGCCGGTGTGATTTCTAAAGTTTCAGCGTCTTTTTTCTGCAACTTGCCAATTAAACCATCAATGAAATCTCCTAGATAAACAGGTTGATAAAAATGGTGCTTAATCTTCACTTTCTCGGAGTTGGCATTAATTAACTTGCGCTCATCTAGGTTAGCTGTATATCCTCCCAAATTCATATCAGACATAATGGCACCCAGACACAGCACACAATCAGCTGTTTCAATTCGTTGACAGACATAATCTCGACTCAAAGCACCTACATAGTTACCAATAAATTGTGGGTGCATCTCGGAAATACAAGATTTACCCAGCATGGTGGTAGCTAGGGGATAACCAGTAGTTTCTAACAGTTGCAGCAGCTTATTTTGTAAATGAAAGCGATTAAATTCCACACCTGCTAAAATTACAGGACGTTGTGCCGTTTCTAATAAGTCAACTGCTTCTTCCACAGCTTCTTCAACTGCTGCTGTTAATGTCTCTGGATTTATTAATTTGAATGATGAATCTGGATAAGTTTCCGGCAAAATGCAAGGTTGATGCACCAAATCCACAGGAATTTCGATATAAACAGGTCGTTTGTAATGCAGACAAGCTGCTAATGTTTGATCAATTTGACTTGCTGCTTGACTTGCATTGGTGAGAATGACAGAAGCAACCGTTACTTTTTCCATAATGGAAAACTGGAGGTTATAGTCTCCCGTGGTGTGGTGTAATAGCAGGTTGTCTTTGCTCACAGAACTGTTAGGCGCTCCACTAATTACTACCAAGGGAACTCGTTCTGCATACGCACCAACCACCGCATTGACTAAACTAAAGCCACCAACACCGTAAGTAACACAAACTGCACCTAATCCCCGTACCCGTCCATAAGCATCCGCCGCATAACCCGCATTTAATTCGTTGCAATTACAAATTAATTTGATGGGAGTTTGGTTTAAGACATCCATTAAATCTAAAACATAGTCTCCCGGTACACCAAATATATGTTGAACACCTAAGCTTTCTAACCTATGAAATAAATATTCGCTAACTGTAGTCATAAGAATCACAGGTAATAAATTTACCCCCAATTTTAACTATATAAAAAAGCAGTTGGTTCCGTATGCCAACCGCCTTTTTTTACCAAAAATTATGGTATTAAATTAAGCTCGTACTTCTTCAGTCCAGAGTTCTCGCAAAGCCGGTGGCATCATATTAATCACATCTTCAATTTCGCCTTGAGTAACGCGCTCAGAAAGTAGCTGGAATACAGCGCGAACAACACGTTCTGCATCGATTTCTGGATCAGTGTTGCGGAAGTAATCACGAATATGCTGTAAGAATGCTTCTTTATTGCGTTCTTTTGTGGGTGTCGCACCAGGGCGCCAATTTTCGTAGTAAAATCCTCCCAAAAGAATGGGTAATTGCGCTCCTAAATGGGCAGCTTCTGGTACAGTCAGGCGATCGCGCAGAGCGTGCAATGTCGCTCGTAATGCCTGAAATACTTGGTGCTTACTTTCCCAACCCAGCTTATTACACAAGTCATTGACCCAAGGAATAGTTGTTTGAACTGTTGTATCGAAGATATCTAGTCCTGTCATTGTCATAGGGATGGCTCCTGTTTTGTGCCTTGATTACTTAGAGCGATCGCCTAGTCGGGATTAACAAAATTTCAGTCTCTACTCTTAGTACTTCAAAGCTTTTGTGTGTGTCCTCCCGTCCATCCTAAAAAGTCAGAAGTCTCTTCTCCTCTGACTAATGGTGTGTCATGCCTGTTTGACTGCTCTATCTAAGGGTTTGAGTCAGTGTTACACCTGAGTGTGAGATTAACTACTCAACAATACCCGATAAAAATAGTCGGGTATGTTTGACTGGTATTTTTACTCGTGTTACTATCAGGCGACAGTTGACTGACAAACAGGGAAGGCTTCATTTATGACTCAGGCAATAACTAAAGACACCCAAACAACAAACGCCACTTTAAAAGCTTTGAAGTGTAAGGAATGCGGCGCGGAATACGAACTCCAAGCCAGTCATGTTTGTGAATTATGCTTTGGGCCACTGGAAGTCAAATACGACTACAGTGAGCTACGCCTGACCATCACCCGTGAAAAAATAGCCGCTGGGCCCAATTCAATTTGGCGCTACCGCCCCTTTTTGCCCGTCTTAACTGACAATGTGATTGATGTGGGAACAGGTATGACTCCCCTGGTACGTTCCCACCGTCTTGCTCGTCGCCTGGGTCTAAATAAGCTTTACATCAAAAATGACGCTGTAAATATGCCCACCCTCAGCTTTAAGGATCGGGTGGTGTCAGTCGCTCTCAGCCGCGCACGTGAATTAGGTTTTACTACTGTTTCCTGTGCTAGCACTGGTAACTTGGCAAATTCTACAGCTGCGATCGCCGCCCACGCCGGTTTAGATTGTTGTGTATTTATTCCCGCAGATTTAGAAGCTGGTAAAATCCTGGGGAGCTTAATTTACAGTCCCACACTCATGGCAGTGAAGGGTAATTATGACCAGGTAAATCGCCTGTGTTCGGAAGTTGCCAATACACATGGTTGGGGTTTTGTTAATATTAATCTACGTCCTTATTATTCTGAAGGTTCCAAAACCCTGGGCTTTGAAGTTGCAGAACAATTAGGTTGGGAACTACCAGATCATGTTGTTGCTCCCTTAGCATCTGGTTCACTATTTACCAAAATTTATAAAGGTTTCCAAGAATTTGTAGAAGTGGGTTTAGTAGACGCTAAAGATGTCCGCTTCAGTGGCGCGCAAGCTGAAGGTTGTTCACCCATCGCCCAAGCCTTCAAAGAAGGACGCGACTTTATTAAACCCGTGAAACCGAATACAATTGCTAAATCACTCGCCATTGGCAATCCCGCTGACGGTGTTTATGCTGTTGAGCTTGCCCAGAAAACTGGCGGTAACATTGAATCAGTCAATGATGCAGAAATTATTGAAGGAATCAAGCTGCTAGCAGAAACAGAAGGCATTTTCACAGAAACAGCAGGTGGTACAACTATTGCCGTGCTGAAAAAACTAGTAGAAGCTGGCAAAATTGACCCAGATGAAACTACCGTGGTTTATATTACTGGCAATGGTTTGAAAACCCAAGAAGCCGTCCAAGGCTACGTTGGCGAACCTTTGACAATTGATGCCAAACTCGATAGTTTTGAACGTGCTTTAGAGCGCTCTCGCACACTTGACCGCTTAGAATGGCAACAAGTTCTCGTTTAGTTATAACTTGTGAGTTAAGAGTTTCCTTCCTAACTTTCAACTATTAACTTGACTCTTAACTCCTTACTTTTCACTCCTAAATTTCTACTTCTATGGCTGTTACAGTTTTAGTTCCTACTGCTCTGCAAAAATTTACCAATAACCAAGCTACCCTAACCTGTAGTGGTACCAACATTGGCGAACTATTTGATTCCTTAGAGGCCAACTGCCCTGGTATCAAATCACGTTTGTGCGATGAAAAAGGACAGCCGCGACGCTTTTTAAATTTATATGTTAATAGCGAAGATATTCGCTTTTTAGAAGGGATAGATACACCCCTAAAAGATGGCGATGAAGTGAGTATTGTCCCGGCTGTGGCTGGTGGTTGATAGATAATATCAGTTTCGTTGTACGCAGGCGATCGCATTCTTTGATATGAGGGTGCGATCGCTTAATATTAGTACACATATTTATCGAAGTTGGTTAAACCCATCTTCCGCACCCTAAACTGTCACACAACGAAAAATGGTCGTTTGGGGGTTTGGGATTAGCGATCGCCACCTAAGATTTCGACCTTTTTGTATAAAAAACATCCTAAAATGAATTCAAAAATACGAAATTACCGATTGTGACACCGGGGGGTGCGGAATGTGGGTTAAACTCTTCCTCAGTAATACCCAACTGTTTCAAAATTTCATAAAATAACCATTGACCAATTTCAGCGTTGCCATGAATAGGAATTGTTGTTGCTCTTCCATCTAAATGTTGCCAACGAGCATGACTGCCTTTCTGCCGCACTTTTTCAAAACCAAGTTTCCGTGCTACCTTTTCTAATTCACGGGCTTTAGCTGGCATTTGCAATCCTTAATTCAACATCTTCAGGTAAAGAACGCCCTTGTTCTTCATATTCTTCTTGAATCATTTCCAAAACATAAACGAGTTCGGCACGCGCTTCATCTGGTGTTTGTCCCCAAGCATGACAACCAACAATTGCTGGGACATAAGCAACAAATGTGCCATTGTCATCGGGACGAATAACAATAGTGTATTCTTGCAAAGACTTCATTGGATAACTTTTAGTTACACCTTTAGTTTACAGCGATCGCTTGGCTAACTACTTGTACAAATATACCAACTAGTAAAGCGATCGCTTAAATTAACCTCTCCAATATGAGGAGTTTTGACAGGATGCGGAAAAGCTCAACAAAGATTCCTCACCCCGTCAGTACATTGTTTTTTCTCTGTATAAACCAAGTTAAACGGACATTACCAAAGAAGCTAAAATCTGAAAAATTTCTGTATTATTGACTAATTAACTAGAATCAATGATACGCTCTCTATTCTAGAGATAATTCAGCATAGCTATCTCGGCAAAAAAGTATTCCATAAACAATATTGAGTAGATGCAGCCGCAGTCTACAAAATCAATTGTAAATTACCCCAGACAGGTACGTCTGAAGATGAAAGTAAGTCAAGCTAGCTGAAAAGCATTACAACTATTACAATCTCTGCCCTGCAAATATTGATCGCACTTCGCCATTACGACGAACGATCGCTTCACCATTACTCACATCAACTAGCGTCCAACCACTGACACCGATGCTTTCTCCCATATTTACCCGGCGAGTTACACCTTCAATTTGAAATAAAGCCACGGATTTTTCACCTAATTCCATTAACCCCTCTAAGGTATGGTTAGCAACAGTTGCGGCAGAAATAGGTACATATGCCTGTTGCTGAGTAACGGCTGGTGCAGGTTGACTAGGTGCTGCGGGACGTAGTGGGGCCACTGGCAATCCAGGTAAAGACGCGGGTTGTTGCTGTACGCTAATTGGTGCAGATTGTACGGTTACAGGTTTCAATTCTGGACGCACGGCCGAGGCTACCATATTCACATCCGCAGGCTTGGCTGGCGGTTGCGCTGTGTTCATGGCAGTTTTCACGGCATCAGATTGATTCTTTGCTACCTGTGGCGTTTGTGTTGCCGCACCAGGATTTGGTGGTGGCGCATAGCGCATGGGCGACGGCGCTTGATAAACAGGAACGTAAATGCGCTCGACGACACTTGTAGAACGGTTAGCGGGGGATACATTATTAGCCGCTAGAGGTGGCGCTAAATCACCAATAGATTGATTACTGGCTACAGCTAAGTTTGAAGGGTTGGATATTCCGCGATTGTTGAATCTGGTGTTAGCAAATTGGCGATTACTGGCTTCCCCTTGTTTCTCGATAATTGCCAGCGCTCCCAACATATAGTTAACTAACTCTGCTTGGACATCTACCTTGGTAGTAGGCTGTGTTTGGGTTTGCTGTAGATAAAGTTCTGGCTGGGTTAATTTGGAAGTAAATAGAATCAGCAATCCAGAGTTTACCAAGTAAATTGTCCCGGCGATGGCCACACTAATAGTTGTTCCGGCAATCAACAGTTTTTTCCAGGATTGCCTAGTTCTCAGGGATCTACTAATTACCCCAGGCTTGTCAACTATAACTGTACTCACTTGCTTGTTCCTCACTTGAGGAACCGTTTTGCCTGTGCGAGTTAGGGAATTTGGTAAGACAATCTGCGGCACATTAATAGTTGGCAGATGCTCGTATTCTGAAGCTACTGCGGTAGCAGATTGACTCGATGGAGAAAACCAATCGCGTGCCGAGGTTTCTTCGATAATGCGTGGTGTACGACTGCCATGCCTTAAAGTTTGGGAAGGCAGATTCCCACTAACATCCAAAATTTCGTCAATATCGGCAAAAAGTTCATCCATCAAACCATCAGCATAGAATTCTATCGACCAAGGTTCGTTGGTGATCAAGTCCTCTGATGGTTCTGGAATAATGAGATGGGTTCTGGCTGCTTGTAACATAAGGCATTTTGGGTTGTGGCTGCCAGGACGGGGCAATGCCGCCCCTATTACCTGGAAATCAGGATTTTTGCAGAAGGTTTCAAGCTCTCTTGCAACTAGAAGAGTTAGTAGCTTGGTGTATTAAATTCAACTTCAATCTGGAGACTGCTGACGATGCCATTACTGAAGTCATGTCATCTATCATACTAACTCCTTCATATCTACTATACTCAACCTTGATGAAGTTTAAGTTAAGCTAACGCCCGAAACTCTGACTGGTTCTTGGTTTTACGCAATTCTAAATATATTAGCAAGGCGTTGATATCAGCTGGATTAACGCCACCGGTGCGTGCTGCTTGACCGAGAGTCAGCGGTTTGACCTTACTGAGTTTTTCCCGTGCTTCTTTAGATAAGGTATCAATTGTTGTGTAGTCCAAGTCCGCAGGTAACTGGCGGTGTGCTTGACGGGCAATCTGGTCAATTTGATTTTGTTGCCTAGCTAAATAGCCAGAATATTTAATGTCAATTTCTGCGCCTTCTTTCTCGGCTTGCTGGAGGTGGGGGTTGCCTAGTCCATGACTTTCGAGGTCAACATAATGAAATCCTGGACGGCGGAGTAAGTCAGCCAGGGTAATGGAACCTTTAATTGCTTGACCAGATGCAGAAGCGATCGCCTGACCTATTTCTTCATGTTCTTTGACTCTGGTAGCATATAAACGGGCTTTTTCAGTAGTAATCTGGGTTTGTTTTTGGGTAAACAAATTCCATCTGCGATCGTCAATTAAGCCAATTTCTCGTCCCAAGGGCGTCATGCGTTGGTCGGCATTGTCAGAACGTAGTAGTAGGCGATATTCAGACCTACTGGTGAGCATCCGGTAAGGTTCCCGCAAGTCTTTGGTACACAAATCATCAACCAGTGTCCCTAAATAACTTTGCTCACGGGGGAAAATAATCATTTCTTGACCGCGAACCAACCGCGCAGCATTAATTCCCGCAACAATTCCTTGGGCGGCTGCTTCTTCGTAGCCAGTGGTGCCGTTAATTTGTCCTGCACAAAACAACCCGGCAATTTTCTTGGTCATCAGTGTGGGAAAACATTGAGTTGCTGGTAAATAGTCATACTCCACAGCATAAGCCGGACGCAGCATCGAACAGTTTTCTAAACCAGGGAGACTACGTAACATTTGCAGTTGCAAATTTTCGGGCAATCCTGTGGAAAACCCTTGAATATATAGTTCGGGTATATCCCGTCCTTCTGGTTCAATAAATATTTGGTGGCTTTCTTTATCAGCAAAGCGGACAATCTTATCTTCAATGCTGGGGCAGTAACGAGGCCCTTTTGCTTCCACCCAACCACCATAAACGGGAGATAGATGTAAATTTTCCCGAATCAGGCGATGAGTTTCGGCTGTGGTGCGGGTAATGTAACAAGGTATTTGTTCTCTTTCTACCCAAGCTTGGGGGTCAAAGCTAAACCAGCGGACTTCTTCATCCCCTGGCTGGATGGTCATTTTAGTGTAGTCAACTGAGCGCTTGTCTACCCTGGCTGGAGTCCCAGTTTTTAGTCTGCCGGTTTCAAAGCCTAAACGATTTAAAGTTTCGGTCAATCCCTCAGCCGCAAATTCCCCAGCTCGGCCTGCTGGCATGGATTTGTTCCCAACCCAAATTTTTCCGCCCAAGAAGGTGCCGGTTGTCAAGATTACGGCTTGGCATTGGAATGCTACACCAAAGTAAGTCTCAACGCCAATGATTTCATCATTAGCACCCAGCACCAAGTCTGTGGCCATGCCTTCACGGATGGTTAAGTTTTCTTGGTTTTCGACAATGGTTTTCATGACAGCAGCATATTCGCGCTTGTCTGATTGGGCGCGTAATGCCCACACCGCAGGGCCTCGTGAAGAGTTGAGGATACGTTTTTGTAAATAAGTGCGGTCTGCCACTTTACCAATTTCCCCACCGAGTGCATCTACTTCGTGAGTTAACTGGGATTTAGCTGGGCCCCCTACAGCTGGGTTACAAGGTTGCCAAGCGATTTTATCCAAGTTGAGTGTCAATAGCAGAGTCCGACAGCCGAGGCGGGCAGATGCAAGGGCGGCTTCGCAACCGGAGTGACCTGCACCGACGACAATGACATCAAAAGCGTCTTGGAATTCAACGGAATTGTGCATGGTCATACTTAACAGGATTAGCGGGCTGAGTGTGTATGAATAATTTTAACCGATCTAGTGGTTTTATTGAGGTATCTTGATGTTAAATAAGCTATCAAAATAATTGGAAATTATAGACGACCCGCCAAGGTGCCAAGAAAGTTAATTTCAGCTTTTTTAAATATGATTATTTGGTAACTAAATGATATAGGACTTACGCAACTGGCATATTATTTTAAGTTTGTAGTGAGGACTTTAGTCCTCTCTGCGAGATGCTCTGTGGTAAGCGCAGCTATGCCCGCAGGGCTTGACAAGATAAGGGCTGAAGCCCTTACTACAAGCAAAAAAATTTTATTTTTTGTGACACTCGCGTAAGTCCTGTGATATTTTTTTAATTTTAATTCCATCATTTTTTTTATAAAGTAAATCATGGGAACTTTATATTATGAGAATATGAAATATGTCTCAAAAAAAATAAAATTTTTCGTAATTTATATTTCTATTGCTTTGACAATAATTTCTAGTACCAGCATAAATCACTACAAATTTATGCCAAGCGATCGCTCAGTCAATACTTGCGTAGTTAATAATTTATTACCCTGTGATCAGACATCAACAAAACCAAAATTTCGGGGATATATCCCTAATTTAGAATTGAGCGACAAAGAGCGTTTTTTATCTGCGATCGCTCGTAATTTAACAGCTATTCCCCAGGCTGATACTTTTGCCTATATTTTGCTCCGTGCATACGGTGCAGCATTCGTAAATCAGGAATCAGCAATTACCCTACCATCAACAGTTATTTTTGCCGATGAGCAGGAAACTCTTGATTTTCAAGCTAATCTGAACATGGCAAAAGTAGATGGTAGTCGAGATTGTTATTTACAAGAGTCGGCAGCTACAGCTTTAAATAAGGCACAAAAACTCACAAATATTCCTTTAAAATCTGGTTACGGTGCTAGTGATTGCACTCGCAGTTTTGCCACGAATTTAAGATTTTGGCACAAATATGCTAACAATAAAACTTTAGAAAAAGTCAAACAAGGTAAAGAAACAGCAATTTTGGGCATAGTTGCACCACCGGGAACATCACAGCATCTTTGGGGACTAGCGGTAGATTTACGTGTCTCTCATGATCGCCAAAGACAAGCGCTCAATCAATATGGCTGGTTTCAGACTGTAGAAAATGATGTTCCTCATTGGACTTATGTCGGTTTGTCTGAGGAAGAACTATCTCAGTTTGGTTTTCAAAATAAGGTGGTTCGGGGAATTACCTATTGGGTAACACCCTTGTAAAACACTAACCCTAACGGATATTAAACCATCAGCCCCACATCATCGAGACTACCCCATAGAGGGATACTATGACAATTCACTTTCGGCATACCATAATAATTACTACAATAAACTAGTTACACACTCGACCTCTGGAGTTCTGTCCGTGGGCTTATTTGATGATTTGAGTCGGTTTCTAGAAAACCGTTTAGAAGAATTCTTGCGTAATAATCCACATTTGGAGTTAGAAGCGCTGTTAGAACAGCTGCGGCAGCAAGAGGAAGATACTTTAAAATTGATTGCAGATTTACAATTACAAGAGAAGCGATCGCAAGACGAAATTTTGTCCACCGCCCAAGAAATTCAACGTTGGCATATCCGTGTACAAAAGGCCAAGGATGCTGGTAGGCAAGATTTAGCAGCCGCAGCCCAAGATAGGGAAGCCGCCTTATTGCGTGAAGGAAACCAACGTTGGGGACATATGCAAGGGCTAAAAGAACGCATCGCCCAATCGCAAGAACTGCTGCGGAAAATTCAAGTGCGGCGACAAGAGGTGCAAGCCAAAGCAACCGAAGCCGAAAAAGCCCGCACTCAAGCGCAAACTCAGGAGTGCATAGAAACCAATGGCTGGTGGAGTCCAACTAGCAGTTATTCTAGTGGATTGGATGATTTAGAAGAAAAGTTTCGTCGTTGGGAAACTCAAGATGAGTTGGAACAAATGAAACGTAATTTGGGGAAATAATTAGTTATTGGTGAACAGTATTATAGTGATCCGCTTTGATTATTGAACTGACTTGCGTAGGCTGGGAGTAGGGAATAGGGAGTGGGGAGTAGGGAATAAGCCTTTTCGATTGGTACTTAATTTGTTCAAAAATCAAATAGGAATCCTATAGTTAATTCCATTTTCCCAAAATCCATATAATTAGCCTGCATAGGCAGGCTTTGTTTTTGTAGCCCCAGGCTTCTAGCCTGCGGGTGAATATTATTTTTAATGTAATTTTTACTAGCAGTAACCAGAAAATGAATTATTGAGATTTCATTTAATTTATTCATTAAACTTTTATTTTCTGGTAAATTTAATTCAAGAAAACTTTAATCAGGGCTATTTCATTATTTGAGAATATCAATATTAGCGCCTAGTATGTCCCACTACAAAAAACTTTGTTAAGTGAGACTATTATATAGCAAAAGCTTTCTAGCTGGTTAATTAGCATTGCCCAAATGAAACAGCCCTAAACTTTTATAACCTTTTTAGTGTTTGTCTATTCGCCATTTTTCGTGATTGCCGCAGTATTCCCCAGACGTTCCAAATGAGAACTGAGGCATGGAACCTAGTATATTTTTAGATGTTTTAGCTAGCTTACAAAAGTTATTTGTAGGTTACATTCCAGCCGCTGTTTTAGGTGGTTTTGTCGGTTATTTCATAGGTATAAATGCCGCTGTTTATCAGATATTCAAGCGAGTATTTCAAATACCACATAGTATCCCTCCTATCGCCTTGCTACCCATTGGACTCGTCGTTTTTGGAGATAACAGTGAACCGGCAACTATAGTCATTGTTTTTCTAGGAACTCTCTGGTCGATGATTATTAATACCGCCATAGGTATGCAACATTTTCTGAGACAGAGCAATAACTTTCGCGTAGCCATCTTTCATATATTTCACGCTCTAAAAGTGGGTATTTGGGTAGCTTGGTTTACAGTTATTGCCACAGAAATGCTGATAGGCCCCAAGGGACTGGGATTTCTCGCTTGGAATGCTTACAAAGCTGGCAACAGCAATTACATAATTGACTCGGTGCTTTACATTGGTATTATTGGTTTTTTGCTGGATCAGTTGCTAGATTTTGCCGGCAATCTTCTGGCACAGATCGTATCAGACGGAAAAAAACCCTCTTAAATTTTTGGTAGATGTTATCTAGGACTGCGGATAGCACTCTGCCAGTTAATGGTTTGCTGTGCGGAACGTTCCCCTAAGGAGCGAGTTGCTAGCACCTCAATGTCAACGTTGACACCAGGACGTAGAGCATAATCAGGAATTTTTAGCTTGCCCAAAGCGAGAATAAAACGGTTATGGTCACGGGTGACAAGTTCGTTAGGAATATCGCCGTCATATTCAGTTTTGTAGCCGCCAAACCTCTCCCGTGCGCGAAATTTCACCCGAAATTGAGTTTGAATCACCTCTGATTTTGCTGCCAAATCGACAATATTGAATTTGAGGTTTTCCCCTGCATCTGCAAACTCTGCTACTGCTAACCGCGTTACATCCTTTTGGGGAATCGCATGGTTAACAGTAAATGTGGTCAAATTAGCCTCGGTTTTTGTATTGCCTTCCACCCATAAATCTTCAGGAAAAGTAGTTTCCACTTGCTTGCTGTCAGTTAAATTCACTGTTACAGTTTGATTTTCAAAACTAGTGATGGGTTGTTTTTCCTGCCAAACAAGTTGAAAATTCTCTTCTAAGCGTTGTTCAAATTCTCGGTACTCGTCGGCAATTACAGAACCAGGGGCTAATAAAGAAGTTGCCCCTTGGCGAATATTCCACTTATTTTTTGCCAGGTTGAATTGCTGACTAGTAAGTTCGGAAATTGGTAGCTTGAGAGTGGGATTATCGGCGGCTAAGGGTTCCTTGCCGTTAATAATACTCAAGATTCCTAAGCTTCCTCTATTACCATTTCTGCCATTAATACCACTGCTCCCAGAACTGCCGTCATAACATCTGTAACGCCTCTTGGTACATTTATAATTGGGTTGACCAGGAGTTCCTGTACAGGTTTCCACTTCCCAACTCCGTCTATGACACCTACAACCTAATGCACCGCTACCACCCCGGCCACCACGTCCGCCTTCTCCTGGGGTTGTACGGACGAAAATATTTCGTAAGTCTGCTAAATCAGTGTAATGAACCGTGAGGAAACCCCCATTTCCACCATCTCCGCCTCTACCGCCATTTCCACCTGTACCACCATTTGGTGCGTGAATGTCATAGTGTACGTTGCCCAGTTGCCTATTGCAAGTAGGTCGATAACCACGACTGCCGTCTTCACCATCTTCTCCATCTTGTCCTGAAAGGTCGAGATTTACCGATGAACCATCGACAAAAATAGTCTGATTTTGACCATCTCTACCATCTCTACCAGAGCGCCCATCAGTACCTCTACTTCCATGTCTATCATAATTTCTGCTGACGCGATCAAATTTTTCCAAGGCAACAGCTGAACATAAAACGGAGCCAGAAGCAGGCAAAAAGCTAGTAAATAAACTGAATGTTAGCAATAGTGGCAGCTTACTACTAAAATTTTTGTGCATCAGGGTAAACTCAAAATGTATCAACTATTGTTGACGCTAAGTTAAGGAAATTTGCTCCCTATTGTTTGAGTTAAGTAGGCAATAATAAATTCAAACCCTAAGTAAAAAGACTTAATAAAATTAAAGTTCGTAGTTAGAGGCTCTAGCCCTTTAAAACTTCACAAGAAAGCGATAAATCGCTGACTACAAACAAAAATTTATCTCATCCTGAATAAGCCTAACTCTCTAAGATTAAAGGATCTGTGGCTAAAGTTTGCGCTGCTATTTGCATCAGTTCGAGATCAGATTGCGCCCAAGAATAAGGCTGTTGACAGTGATGTGCTACTAGTAATCCCCATAATCCTTTAGGAGTTAAAATTGGTACAACTAAGTTAGCACACACCTGAATACTGCGGAGAAAATCTCGGTGACAAGTGTGAATTGCTGCTAATTCGATATCAGCGAGCGCTCTGACTCTTCCAGCTAAATATAAGGCAGCATACTCATCATTAAAACAATTATCTGCCCCTGTGGAACCTAATATAGAAAATTCATCAGAACTTAATGCTTCAAAAGTTACTTGTCCTTGCCATTGACAGTAAAAGTAATACAAAACCACACGATCAACCTGGAGTGATTCTCTTAGTTCATGAGTCGTTTGTTGAATTAAGGCATCCCGATGCATGGTTTTGACAAGTCGGGTGAGGACTCTTTGTAAACCCTGTTCAGTATTACCTTCTGGGCTAGGTTCAAAGTCTGAGTGATGATGAATTTGCACAGTTCTACAATTTTTATTAGGTAAGGACTGTCAGATTTCTATAGTAACTTATTAAACCTTTACTAAAGTATCATGCTCAATCAAAAAAGGTGATTCGATTTGCATCTCAGGGATGCTTTTTCAAGTGCTGTAATTTACTAAAAAAGTCAAAATTTACGGGATAAATTTTCAGATTCTTTATATAATTCACTATAAAAAATACAAACTTAATAATTATTAATATTTTGCAACTTAATCTAAAAAAGAGATACAGCAAGGCAAATTTAATCGTGATGCTTTATGTGGATTTGATATCAAATGATTGAGGAAAGCTATATTTTTGTTAAAATATTAAATGTTTTGCATAAAAAAAGTGGCCCTGTTAAACAGAACCACAAAATCGTTGTATAAAGTGTTTACAACCTAGCGAACTGCTCCGTGAGTAGAAACAGTATCAATGGGTTTCATCAAGTACAACTTCAGTAACTGCCAGCCATGAGAAACGTAAATGGGTAGCTTTTGGAAGAATTGCAGGAATTTGGGAGTATTGGACTTAGCGATCGCAGCTAACTTTTCGTTATTCTGGATACATACATCCAATCGCTGATAAAATTCTGGGTTTTCTACATCCAGCATTAATGGGAAGACTCTACCTGCATTTTCATTGGTCTTTTTAATTACATGGATGTCGTATTCCCGTGCATCTAACCCAATGGAAGCATAAAAGTCTTTGCGCTGGATGTCATTGAGATACATTGTCGCAAACACTGACAACAGGAAGAAGCGACTCCACAGCTTTGCTTTCCAGTCATTCAACATTTGTGGCTGGGATCTCATGATGGCATCAAAGAAATCTCCATGACGGTTTTCATCTTGACACCAGTTTTCAAAGAAGCGGAAAATCGGATAAATTCTATCTTCAGGATTTGCTTCTAGGTGACGATAAATGGTGATATACCGCCAATAACCAATTTTTTCTGAAAGATAAGTGGCGTAGAAGATAAATTTAGGCTTAAAGAAGGTGTAAGCGCGGCTCTTGGTCAAAAAGCCTAAATCTAGTGACAGATTAAAATCTGACATCGCTTTGTTCAAAAAGCCTGCATGACGAGCTTCATCCCTTGACATGAGGTTGAAGCATTCAGCTAATACAGGGCTTTTCCCCTTCAAACGGCGGCCGAGTTCTTTATACAGTAAAAATCCCGAAAATTCCGCTGTACAAGACCGTTCTAGGAATTCCACAAACAATTGGCGAGTTTCCCCGTCAATATGATCCCAGGATTGTTCAAATTCGGCATCCCGAACGAAGTGATGGCGGTTGTAGTCTACACGGAACTCTTCGAGGATGGCTTTTAGCTCGTCTTCATTGACGGATATATCCATCCGCGCCATTTCATCAAAATCGGTGGTATAAAACCGGGGTGTTAACAGGGTTTCTTTTGCCGGGGTTTTAACCCCTGGACGCATTTCTTCAAAGCCTGGTTTTTGGAGGGAATCTACCATGTCTTGATTGCTCTTTTCTCTTTATTATCTTGAGTACACCAGTCAGCCAAGGATAATGCTCTCACAAGGCGCAGGAGACGACAATAATTTATTTGTATAAATTTCAGTCTACCAAGGTGAAGCCGGGAAAAAGGTATATAAAAGGTTAAGAGTTGCAACAATATTTCAACATTTACGGAACTAAAAATCAAGAATTGGTAGTCATATCAAGGGTATTCACGGTTATGTTGTGCTGTACTAGAGGCTAGAAAAGAAACATTTTCAGGCCTTTATTGTAAGCTTTTGTCCGTGAGGGACTAGCTTGACAACAGATTGGCGCACTCTCATGGTCATGCACAAATAACTTCTATATCCAGTAAAATTTGGTGTTTTTTAATACATCCAACTAAGCAATATTATCTTAAGTTATGCACTTAAAATTGACAAATATAAAGTGAATTATCATGATTACTGAAGACTGTTGAATTAGGGGCATCCAAAAATTAAATTACTCAATTCCTGTATCTAATACGACTATCAAATGTATTCACCCTTACTTCCCCTGCTCCCTAAAGAGTAAAGCCCTAACGGGAATAGCTGCGCTTACCGCGTAGCGTCCCGCAGGGATTTGATTATTTTTTTATTTGTCAGCCCCTGAATATAGCTGACCTGCTAACCTCAAACAAAACAGCATCAACAATCCATCTGAGATCACAAAAAAAATCCAAAGGGTTGAAAACAAGATGAATCTGGAAAATAATCAGCATAAAGACCGTCTTCTTGTCTCTTATATTTTGAGTGCAGCGTTGTTTTTTGGACTAGGAGGGCTGCATCGTTTATACAATGGCAAAATAGGAACGGGTCTTTTGTGGCTGTTTACTGGTGGGATTTTTGGGATAGGACAATTCGTGGATCTGTTGCTGATTCCTAATATGGTTAATGAGTACGAAGAGAACCTCAGAGCTAAAGCAGGGTTATCTTCTTTGGGTGTACCTGTGAATCAACCTGCGATCGCCTCTCAAGTTTACCGTCCCACGGGTAATCAACTTGTGGTGGCACTGATTCAAGCCGCAGAAAAAAAGGGCGGTGCTTTAACGGTAACTCAAGGTGTCAGTGCAACAGGAGCCAGCTTCGCGGAAGTAGAATCTACTCTCAAAGAAATGTTGAAATCAGGGTATGTGAGAATAGACAACGACCCCATTACTGGAGCCGTCACCTACAATTTTGATGAACTTAACTAATTTCTACCCAACCACTTTTGACCGTTTAAACGTTGGACTAAGCCAAACACTAAAAGGTCAAGTGTAATTCTCCGCTCATCAATTAAGAATGACTCAAGGGTGCTAGGTTTTTTTCCTTCATTACAAGAAAATCCCTTTTTCCCGCTAATATCTTCGTCAGGGAAATACAAGTTAAACTGGCGCTGACCATTTTGCCAACTACCAATAACTTGCCAGCATTCTTCAGATGATTGAAAGCCAGCAATGGGGAGCTTCTGTTTGGCAAAAGACAGATCTAAGTCTTGTACACCTTCTTCGGCGATCGCTTTCTGTAAAGATGGTAAGTAGTGTTGCTCCATGAACTCTAAAAACGGCTTATCTTCTACAGCGGGAGGTTTTTCCTTTTTCGCGGCTTTGGCTGCTGCGGGGGGTTTATCTCCCTTGGGGGGTGCAGCTTTTGGCTTGGCGGCGTTGGGGTTAGTTTCCGGGTTCGCTGCTTTGGGATCTGGCGTGTTGGCAGTAGGGATATCTGTTGCTGCTGGTTCGTCAGTGCTGGGAGCATTTTTTTCGGCGTCAGTGGGAGCCTGTTTGTCAACAGTGCTGGGAGCAACCTCTCCCGCTTGATTATGATTTTTTTCTTCTGCCATTGCTCAGGTCAATCCTTTGTCTTGCTTTGGGAGCATTCACCAAGGGCGGGGCGTAGCCCTTCGCTTCAGTTATTCTCATTTTGACATAGGAGCGCTGGGCTAATTAACTTTTCACGATATCTGGAAAACCTCTCTCTAAATCTCTCTCCTGCGAGGCGAGAGACTTTGAAGTCCTGATTTGGAAGTTATATTGTCCGTGGACCTTTCCACATGATGTGAAAAGTCAGGAAGAATGTTGAGGCTGAAAACCTTTTAATAATGGCTACCCGATTTGCGCTGCTGGATGGCGGTAATACCGATAGGTTCTAGGACTTCCCCGTTGTCCACAGTTGCATAAATTAACCAGCGATCGCCAGATGCCATTTGCTGTTGCACAGTACATTCTAGATAAGCGAGGGCATTATTGAGAATCAAGCAACCGTTGTTAGCAGTTTTAATTCCTAATTCGGCAAAGGAGTTTTCAGTGCTACTGCGAGAGGAGAAGTATCGCCGCAGATTGCGTCCTTCCTTGAGAATATTCAGGACGAATTGATTACCTGGATGAATGAGCAGATCGGCATTTTGATCTTCTGCGATCGCAATCATCAAACCAGGGGGATTAAAGGTAGCCTGGGATACCCAAGATGTCAAGATACCACTGTGGCTATTGTCTTGTTGGTGTGTTATTACGCAGAGAGAACCAGCGATTCGCCCCACAGCTTGTTCTGTGCGATCAATATGCGTTTCTGTGACTACTTGCCGAGGAACGCGAAATTTTTTATTTTGTTTCAAAACTTGGGCGAATTCTGCTCCTGCATCTTGACACTGCTGCAACGTGAATTCAGTGGGACTGAAGCGAACACGGATAGTTTCACACCCCAAACGGAAACTAGCATCTAGTAA
Organism: Nostoc sp. CCY0012; assembly: GCF_963920855.1. NCBI lineage: Bacteria > Bacillati > Cyanobacteriota > Cyanophyceae > Nostocales > Nostocaceae > Nostoc > Nostoc sp. CCY0012. Next base: position 21,392 of record NZ_CAWUDM010000019.1, read on the forward strand.
TTTGCTTTCTATTAAATCGACAGCCTCACCACTCCAACCATAGGAACCAAACACTCCCGCTAATTTAGTTTTCGTTGCTGTAGATAAGATAATTCCCAAAGCAGTTTGAATTTGAGTAGGTGCATGACCACCTAAGGTCGGAGAACCGATGATAAAGCCGTCGCTAGCTTCCACTGCACGGGTAATTTCGGTGGAATCTGTAAGTTCACAGTTGATTGATTCTACAGAAACTCCATTTTCAATTAAACCTTGAGCGATCGCCTGGGCTAATATCGCCGTGTTACCGTAAGCAGAAGCATAAAGCAAAGCAACTCGCAATTCTTGGGTTTTCTGTTCCTGACACCATTGACGATAATCGTAAGTAAAGCGGCTGAGGCTATAGCGCACAATGGGGCCATGACCAGGAGCGTAGAATTTAGTTTTGAAAGGGGCTAATTTTTCTAAAGCTGCTTCCACTTGTTTGGACTGGGTAGCGTGGAGACAGTCAAAATAGTAGCGGCGATCCTCATCTAGTTGCTTCCAGTTTTCATCAAGTAGGATATCGTTACAGACATGAACCCCGAAGAACTTGTCTGTATAGAGAATTTGGGTAGCAGCATCGTAAGTAATTAGTCCATCAGGCCAACGCGGAGTGGGTACAGTAATGAATTGCAGTTGATGTTCTCCTCCCAAGTCAAGTGTATCTTCACGCACAGACTGAATGTTCGACATCCATTCAGGAAAAGTTGTTTTCAAGGCATTAGCACCGGGTTTAGAACAAACTATTTTGGCTTGGGGTGCTTGTGCAAGGAGAACTTTTAAAGTTGCCATCCGGTTAGGATTGACGTGATTGAGAATAATGTAATTTAACTGAGTTAAATCTAGATGTTTTGCTAATTCTTGCAGAAAAATTTCGGTAAAAGACTCCCCAGGAGGGTCAATTAAAGCAGTGCGTTCAGCTTGGATGAGATAAGAATTAGCTGTTGTTCCTTTTTGGCGGGCATATTCAACTTCAAATTTTAGGCGTTCCCAAGTACGCGATCGCAAAACTAAGGTGTTTGTACTAATTTCGGCAACTTGAACGTCACGGGGGCGTGTGTTTGTAGGGGTAGAAGATAGAAGAGACATAAATTTACTTGGTGGGGAAGGGTGATATCAATTCACAATTCAGAAATTAGCAATGAATTATTAGTTATTAATCGGCATGATGATTGACATCAGCCATTTCTTGGGGAAAACGCTTTTTGTACCGCTTAGAGACTTGATGTTCTGGATCGATACCTTCAAAGGTTGGAGGTAACCAAACTCTAATAACCATCAACACGCCTAAAACCAGTAAAAAAGCACAAGCAGCTAAAACTTGCATAAATGTGGTTTCTAGTACTCCACGCACAATCATTTCTCGCAATACAGAAACAATGGAAACTTCTACAGCAACGCCAATTGAAACTCGTTGCTCTTGTAGATAAATGATTAACAAGCGGAATAACTCTACTAAAATCAGCAATGACAGAATATCTGCCATGACAACATGGAACTGAACTGGAGGGATAAGAGAGAGAAACATAGTGCGGATTTGCAGCACCATAAAGCTAAATAGCCCCATGCACAGCGAAATCACAATCAAGTCTTGAATCAGTTCCAGTGCTTGGACAATTCGACCCAGATTTAACCAGCTTTCCCGCTTTATGGGTTTGACTGGCACATTTTTAAGTAGTTGCATTGTTTCAATACCCTGATGAATGGAGAGTGGGGAGATGGGGAGATGGGGAGATGGGGGGTAAGTTTTTGTGACTATTCCCAAGTTTTTCTCCTTGTCCCCTTGTCCCCTTGTCTCTCTGCCTCCTGCTTCTTCTGTTCTCTTTCTTAATAATGATTTCCGACTTTGCGGTGGTGAATGGCGGTGAAGGCGTCCAATTTAGAGACTCTGCCGGTTTGGACGTTGCTATAAATAATCCAGTGATCACTACATTCCATGCGACTTGTGACTTCGCATTCCATATATGCGAGTGTATCTACCAGAATCGGACAGCCATTGCTAGCGGCATAGGTTTTGATACCTGCAAAGCGATCTGCACCAGGGGGAAAACGCTTGAGGAAGTGTTTCATCAAACTTTGGTAATTATCTTCTTCTAAGACGTTGAGGACAAAGCGATCGCCTACGTGGAGTAATGATTCAATGGCTCTGTCTTTGGCAACTGCAATGGCAACTCCTAAAGGGTTCATGCTTGCTTGTGTCACCCAAGAGGCTAACATGGCACTCTTGATGTCTCCTTTACGGACGGTAATAATATAAAGTCCACTACTTAATCTTCCCAATGCTCGCTCTAAATTATTATCTAGGGCTTTCATTTGTTTGATGGTGCGATCGCGTGTTAACCACTGTCCGATATCTGTTCCCGCTTCATCACACATCTGTTCGGTAGTCTGCGTTGGTGGTTCTTTGATCAGAATCGGCGGGAAAGCTTCAGTTAGTCCAATCTCTTGAAATTTGTTGCGTAAAGGATAAATTGGTTCATCTTCACCGCCGCCAGTTTCAAATAATCCTATGGCTTGCTTGTGATGTACAGCTGCAAGAATGGTACTTAAAACCGCATGGGCATTTTGATCAGATTGGGATGGCATTCCCATGACTAAGCCTGCGGCTTGATTCACTAATTCCCTAACTTCATGAGTTTCAGCAGCACTTAAATCTACCAATTCCACCGCTATCCCATTCCTCTGGATACCGTGGGCGATCGCTCTGGCTAATTGATCGCTCCAACCGTAATCTTCTGAGTAAAACAGAGCAACGAAAGTCTCTATTTTTGTCTGTTCCTGGCTCCACTGTTGATAGTGATTTACCCAGTCTGACAAGTAATTGTGCAATAAAGGCCCGTGTCCTGTGGCGATCATGCCCACATCTAATTTTTCCATCCGCTTGATGGCAGACAGAACAGAACGGGCATTGGGAGCCATGAGACAATCGTAGTAATATTTAAAATCTGTGGCAATTAGTTCTGCATCTTCATCAAAGGTATGGTCGTCACAGTAGTGCATCCCAAATGCATCACAGGTAAAGAGGATGCGAGTTTTCACATCGTAGGTGAAAATAGTGTCTGGCCAATGCAGATTCGGGGCAGAAACAAATTCCAACTCATGCCCATTACCTAAATTTAAGCGATCGCCATTTTTCACAATCAAAGATGAAAATGGTTGATGCACCATATTTTGCAGAAACTGGATGGCAACTTTCGCGCCAACTACCGTTATTTGGGGAGCTAACTGCAACACCTCTTTCACCAAACCGCTGTGATCTGGTTCGGTATGGCTAATAATTAAATAATCAAGCGTTGAGAAGTCAATTAACCCTGTCAATATCTCCAAATACAACTGCTCGAACTTGCGATGAGACGTGTCAATCAGAGCTTTTTTTTCACCTTGAATAAGAAACGAGTTATAGGTTGTGCCGTTGTGTAACTCGAACTCAATATCAAAGCGATCGCGATCCCAGTCAAGAGAGCGAATAGCCGTAGTTTGAGCGCCAATCTCGACTGTTTGCATGGTCAGGCGAGCTTGCTTTTTGGTATTTTCTAACTGAGTAGTAACTGCAACCATACGCTGCTGCCTCCAAACCTTAAGTGTTTCTTACTCCTATGGTTATCCAATTACACTAGTTTTGTAAAATGTCAATTCTTGAAGAGACTGATTAGTTATTTAAAACTCAACTTCTATAAGCTTTGCCTATTTTTATCATTGAGACTTGCATTAAATTTCTGACACAAGTCCAAAAAATTTGTAATTACTTCGTTCCACTATGGCTCTAAGCGTAAGACAACATGCAATAGGAGGAAAACTTTAAACTACTAACAAAATCCATCTCCCCCTACTACTCCCTATTTTTTTTTAAGGATTGCAATACATACATTGTGCTGGATCAGCATATTGACTTGCATTGGGAAATGGTTTTTCTTGACTAAAACCACATTTTTGACATTGATAAATCACAGTTAGCGTTAAAAGAGTTGGGGAGTGGCATATTGCACAAGGTAAACCCGGAATTTTTTTTGTAATTGCAAAACCTGGCGTAGAACATTTTGGACAAAGACTGTTAATTTTTCTGACTAAATCTTCAGTAGCTTTGGCAATATTATTCATGCGTGTAGGATTATACATTGCCCGCATATCTGTTTCTAGATGTGCTTTCCCTGTAGGCGAATTTTCGAGAACGAATTGTACCGCTTCTACAAGTTGTTCTTCAGTAATAATCCCTTTAATAACTTGCTGACTACATTGAGGAGATTCACTAAACATAACTACCAAACCATGTGAGGGAAATCCTATTTTATTGGCAAACTGAAATGCCTGTTCTACACTTTCCACAACTATATGGTTATGATTAGTTTCTAGAGAAAACTCCTCTCCAATAATTTCTAAATTATGTTTTTTATCTAAAATGATGACAATTTCTCGATTACTAGAAATCCAAGGTATGCTGGGGTGAGGTGCAAAACTACCTTCACTAGCTATTACTAAATTTTCATCGGTCAATTCTAATGCTTTTTCAGCTTTTAATCTAGCAGCTGCAATTTGAGTACCAGGGCGTTGAATTTCTCGAGTAAATGTACCGAAGATATCAGTATTAAAATTTTCAAGCACGATAACTTGAATGCCTAAGTCTGCTTCTAAAATCGGAGCGATCGCTCTTTCTTTTTGGTGCATTGTCGCCAGCACTGCTATACGGTTAGTAAATAATGAATTGTGTTTCATTGTTTACCTGCTCAAATTCGTATAAATAAGTGTTCCAATTAGCTATGAGGCCTATTATATTTGCATACTATCAGAGCAAAAATACTGTAACATCGGATGATCGAGCGATTAGTCTTCACAATTGCCCGTGCGATCGCTTAGTATGCAAAAAATTATTTAATCAGAGTTTCAACTTTTGATGAAAAAAGCATCATCGCCACTCAATGCCATTTGGCTGTTCCTGATTGTTTCCGCCACTGTAGTTGCAGCTTATAACGGCAATATGGGGGCATTAACTGAAGCGTCGTTTACAGCAGCTGAAAGTGCAGTCACGCTGGCCATTGGACTGATTGGGGCGATGGCGTTGTGGTTGGGAATTATGAAGGTTGCCGAAACCGCAGGTATGATGCGATTCATTGCCCGTTTGATTCGTCCGGTGATGAGCCGACTGTTTCCCGAAATCCCAGCCAATCACCCTGCCATGTCAGCTATGGTGATGAATATGGCAGCCAATGCCCTGGGACTGGGAAATGCCGCCACACCAATGGGTTTGAAAGCTATGGCAGAACTGAATAAGCTCAATCCTCATCCGGGAACGGCTACACCTGCAATGTGTTTGTTTTTAGCCATTAATACCTCATCGGTGACACTGTTACCCTTAGGCGTAATTACTGTCAGAGCCAGTGCTGGGGCTAGCAATCCGGCGGGAATTATCTTGCCTTCCATTATTGCTACTATCGTCTCTACATCTGTTGCCATTATTGCTAGTAAAATTCTCGCCCGTAAACAATCATCTGAGCTGACACCGTTGGCGTATGAGTCAGAGACTAACAACCTAGACGCCAAAACTGCATCTGATGAAATTCCTGAGTCTGAATTAATTCCTCCGGGGATGATGGGCAATATTGTTTTCGGCGGGCTAATTGTGGCATTTTTCGCCGCTGTCTTTTACCGCCTCTCAATCCGAGGATTTCCTTATCTGTTCAGTATGGCTTTTGTCAGTAACCTTTCCAACTGGCTACTACCGATTCTCATTTGTCTGTTCCTCTTGTTTGGTTATTTCCGAGGTGTGAAAGTTTACGAAATCCTCACCGAAGGAGCAAAAGAAGGCTTTGAAATTGCCATTCGGATTATTCCTTTTTTAGTCGCAATTTTTGTCGCTATTGGTATGTTTCGTGCTAGTGGCGCTCTCGATATTCTGACAGCGATAGTTTCTCCCATTACCTCTCTCATCACCCTGCCACCAGAAGCCTTACCAATGGCATTAATTCGCCCCCTGTCAGGTAGTGGCTCATTTGGGTTGATGTCAGAAATTGTTAAAAATGACCCCAATAGTTTTCTGTCTTTTCTCGTTTCCACCATGCAAGGGTCAACAGAAACGACTTTTTACGTGATGGCAGTTTATTTTGGTAGCATTGGCATTATTCGCACAAGCTACACACTTCCAGCGGCTCTCTGTGCTGATGCTGCGGGAATTTTGGCATCTTTAGCTGTTTGTCGGCTGATGTTTTAAGGACTTCCAGAGAATAAATTACTCAATTTATTCAGGTGATATTTTTCTTTCCCCCCTGCTCCCTGCTCCCCTGCCTACACAGTGACTGATTATTTTTTAAATTGGGTCCCTTAGAGAGTTTGGGTAGTGTAGGCAGGCAAGAGGCAATCAGGCTATTGGAGTTGTACTGAGTTTTTCAGCGCCTAGTGCAGCCCATAGCAACAAAAATTAAAGTGGTGACTGTAGCCAGAGCAAAATAACTTTTACATTATTTTTTCTGTGTTTTAATATACAATAATCATTAGGTTTAGATTAAGATTTTATTGACTAAGCTCATGTACATTTAACTCTTCATTTATTTTATTATTCAACAATTCCAGAGTTGAGAATTTGAGGCGAATGGGCATAGTTTAGAGTCAAGCCATTCAAACAGTTGATAAACATCTAGTTTATTTTATCAGTAGATTAAAGCCTATGTAAGTCAAATAAATCACTAGTAATGGCAATTTGTCTCGAATAATCATGCGGATATGAGCATAAAAACAAAAATTCCGGGACATAAGCCGAAAATTTCATTAAAAAATCTTAATGTTTTGGCAAACTAGTATTTATATGCCCAATCATCTTTATACACAAGCTTTGTCTACTCAAACATCTAGCTCGATATTGACACTGACTGTTGCCCCAGGCAAAATAATTCGTGGGTCTGGCGTGTTACAGGCAGCACCAGCAGAGATTGCCCGGTTGGGAAGTCGTCCTTTAATTGTGGCGGGTAATTCTACGCTCGCCATGTGCGAAAAGAGTTTGCAACCAATTTTAACCAAGCAAAAGTTACCAACTGCCTCAGCTTCCTATGGTGCAGATTGCTGTGAAGCTAGCTTAAAAGCTTTAACAAAGGCAGCGAAAGAGCATCAAGCTGATGTAATTATTGGTGTTGGTGGCGGTAAAGCGTTAGATACAGCTAAATTAGTAGCTCATCAGTTGCAGTTGCCAGTGGTGACAATTCCCACATCGGCAGCTACCTGTGCCGCTTGGACTGCCCTTTCCAATGTTTATTCTGAGACAGGTGCTTTTCTTTACGATGTGGCGCTGTCTCACTGTCCTGATTTATTGATACTTGATTATGATTTAATTCAAACTGCACCACCACATACATTAGTAGCCGGAATTGGGGATGCGATCGCTAAATGGTATGAAGCTTCTGTTAGTAGTGGTAATTCCCAACAAACTTTAATTATTTCCGCCGTGCAACAAGCGCGAGTTTTGCGAGATATTTTATTGCAAAAAGCAGCTATGGCCCTGCAAGAACCAGGTAGTGAGATTTGGAAAGAAGTCGTCGATGCTACCGTATTATTGGCTGGGGTAATTGGTGGACTAGGGGGGGCGCAATGTCGCACCGTAGCTGCCCATGCCGTACATAACGGGTTAACTCACATCGCCGGACATAGCAGTATACATGGCGAAAAGGTTGCCTACGGTATTTTGGTACAACTGCGTCTAGAAGAAATGATTCAGGGTAATCAACTAGCAACCTCCGCACGACAACAGCTATTAAAGTTTTACGCAGAGATTGGACTGCCGCAAAAATTAGAGCATTTGGGATTAGGCAACATGACACTAGGCGAGTTACAAACAGCCGCCGAAATCGCCTTAGATCCTAATTCAGATATCCATCGACTACCTTTTAAAGTGGCATTAGAACAGTTGATGGCAGCGATGATTTCTACAACTGCACCAACAGATAGTAGAGAGGTGACAAATCGTGTCTCCACTAGGGGAATGAGTGAAGAGGTTTCAGAATGAGCTTGAATTGGATTACCCCCGCAGAACGTGTACAACAATTGCCTCCTTATGTGTTTGCCCGTCTGGACGAACTCAAGGCTAAAGCACGAGAACAAGGGCTAGATTTAATTGATTTGGGCATGGGTAACCCCGATGGTGCCACACCACAGCCAGTGGTAGAAGCGGCGATGGCTGCCTTGCAAAATCCCGCCAATCACGGTTATCCACCCTTTGAAGGTACTGCGAGTTTCCGCCGTGCCATTACTAATTGGTACAAGCGCCGCTATGGTGTGGTACTTGATCCTGACAGTGAAGCCTTACCTCTATTGGGTTCTAAAGAAGGATTAACCCATCTAGCGATCGCCTACATTAATCCTGGTGATTTAGTACTGGTTCCTTCTCCCGCCTATCCTGCCCATTTTCGCGGCCCCTTAATTGCTGGGGGGAAAATTCATAGCTTAATTCTCAAACCAGAAAACAACTGGTTAATAGATTTAGCAGCCATTCCCGACGCAGTGGCCGAACAAGCCAAAATTCTCTATTTCAACTATCCCAGTAATCCCACAGCCGCTACAGCCCCCCGCGAATTTTTTGAAGAAATCGTGGCTTTTGCGCGTAAATATGAAATTCTGCTGGTGCATGATTTATGTTACGCCGAGCTAGCTTTCGATGGATATCAACCCACAAGCTTATTAGAAATTCCCGGTGCTAAAGAAATTGGCGTAGAATTTCACACCTTATCGAAAACCTATAACATGGCTGGTTGGCGCGTGGGTTTTGTGGTGGGGAACCGCCATGTGATTCAAGGTTTACGGACTTTAAAAACCAACTTAGATTATGGGATTTTTGCCGCCTTACAAACCGCAGCCGAAACCGCCTTGCAACTACCAGATGTATACTTGCATGAAGTCCAGCAACGTTACCGTACCCGGCGCGATTTCTTAATTCAAGGTTTAGGAAAGTTAGGTTGGGACATTCCCACAACCAAAGCCACCATGTATCTGTGGGTGAAATGTCCTGTGGGTATGGGTTCCACTGATTTTGCTTTGGATGTATTGCAGCAAACTGGCGTTGTTGTCACCCCCGGTAACGCCTTTGGGGTTGCAGGTGAAGGCTATGTGCGGATAAGTTTAATTGCAGACTGCGATCGCTTAGGCGAAGTTTTGCACAGATTTAAACAAGCTGGTATTCGCTATCAACCCGAAGCCGTAGTCTCTGGTTCAGAATAAAGATAGATAGCATACCTTCTAAAAATGTCACTGATGCCCACCCCCTCTGCTACCAATTCTCAGTTAATTGCTGCTGGCTTTCATGCCCTTTCTGATCCCATTAGGATTAGTGTATTAGAGCTACTAAAACAGCAAGAACAGTGTGTGTGCGACTTATGCGATGCTTTGGGGGTTAGTCAGTCTAAACTATCTTTTCACCTCAAAACCCTCAAAGAAGCCAGATTAGTTAATGCCCGCCAAGAAGGACGCTGGATTTATTACAGTCTCCATGTATCTCAATTTGCCGTTTTAGAAGAATATTTAGCTGATTATCGCTGTATTAGCCAAATATCACCCGCCCGTTGTTGTGATATGAAAGGGAACAGGGAAGCAGATTAGAGATAATTCAATGTGAGGATATTATGCAAGAATCAGTAATTTATCAAGATATTTTGCGGAAGGGACAACAGGAAGTTAGGGCAAAATTTGGGCTACCAGAGTGAAACTTTTTTGGACAGAAACAGCCGTAGAAAACCTATCTGCAATTTATACTTACATCGCCCAAAATTTATCTCAGTATACAACCAGGATTATTGACCATATAGCCAAAATATCCGATCGCAAAAAGCTAAGATAAAAAAGTCAATCCCTAAATTCAATGTAAAAGTATGCTGCCTATTAACAAAAAAATTGTAACTGATGAATCTATGCGTCCAGTTGCAGTTTTAATTGATTATCAAGATTGGCAAAAAATAGAGAAAATATTACAAACTTATCAATCTGAACAACAAGCGAATATTGATTTAAATCGATTTGCAGGTACAATAACTCTGACTCAAGATCCTTTAGAATATCAGCAGCAAATTAGGAATGAATGGAGATGAGCTGCCTTTAATTTTACTGGATACAAATATCATCCTATATTTATTGGGTTGTAAGTTAGCCAATCCTCTACCATTAGGGAAATATTTTGCTTCAATAATTACTGAGATTGAATTGCTCTCTTATTCTAGTCTCAGTTTAGAAGAAGAAAAACAAATTATGAACTTTTTAAATTGTATTACAGTCATGGGTATTGATAATAATATCAAATTTTTAACTATCTCACTCCGAAAACAATATAGACTCAAACTTCCTGATGCAATTGTTGCTGCAACTGCACAATCTTTGAATACAATTTTGTTTACAAACGATACTAGATTAACCAATCTAACAGAAATTAATACTCAATCAGTGGAAATTGTATAATGATCACACTCCACTTGTAATCAACCACAATCGCACCTCCAAAAAATTACAAAATGCGTAGATGCAACGCGTCTTGTCGTTAGACATCGCATTGATAATTGACCTACATATTTGTATTAAGTTATGAATATCTATGAAATCCTGACAGCCAAACGGGAAGAAATTTTGCAAATAGCAACAAAATACGGAGCATATAATATCAGAATTTTTGGCTCTGTAGCCCATGGTGAAGCTGATGTTAACAGTGATGTCGATTTTTTAGTTGAAATGGAGACAGGACGTAGCCTTTTTGATTTGGGTGGATTATTGATGGAGTTACAAGAAATACTTGGTTGTGAAGTCGATATCGTCACAGAAAAGGGATTGCGATCGCGCATTCGAGAGCGGGTATTAAATGAGGCAGTTCCGTTGTGAGGGATAATAGTGAAAAGTTGCGCGATATTTTAGAAGCTATCGAACGTATCGACAAGTATGCAGTTCAAGGTCGAAAAGCTTTTGAAGACAACGAACTAATTCAAACTTGGTTTATTCAACACCTACAAATTATTGGAGAAGCATCACGTGTATTATCTGCCGATATTCGTGAGGCAAATCCAGATGTTCCTTGGTCGCAAATGATTGGGATGCGAAATATTTTAACTCATAACTATTTTGAAATCGATTTAGATGTTGTTTGGTTGGTGATTGAACGGGAATTACCAAACCTTAAACCTCAAATTGATTCAGGGGATTTTTCGGTGAGCAAAGAATTGAAATCGGTACTGTATAAATGATTGTACAATTTAATTCCTGCATCTGCGCCGCATAATCAAAGAATAAATGTTCTGCTACTACAGGCGGAACCCGATCCAAATTATCAAAGATAATTAGTAAACCCTTGCATTCAGGAAACTTTTGGCGCAATTTTGTATAAGCATCGCTTAATAACAGATTGGTATCAGATTTCAGGCGAGATAAATCTTTTTCTAGAGTTTGCCGAATAGTTGTCTTTTGCTTGTCTGAGCCTTTAATTTGCGCCAACAATTTGACCATAAGTTTGGCGAGAAATGGAGCTGTAGGGCTGAGAGTTGCTTCTGCTTCTAGATTGACTGATTTTTCAACACTTTGCTCAGTTTCTTGAGTAATGTCTTTAAACCATGTTTCAAAACTTTTTAATAGCTTTTCATTAAAAGTCAAACCTAATTTCCGTAATTCAAATTCAACTTGTTTAATGACAATTAAATATAAATCTGTATACCGGGCATCATTAATATCTGTCTCTTCATTCGCTTCTAAATAAATAACCCGATAATTGTTTTCCCAAAGACTTTGAATTTTTTTAACTCCGTACTCTTACCACAACCACGATGACCTGTAAATAAAATTGTTGTAAAATCACCTGCATCTTGAAAGTCCAAAATTGTGCTGACATTATCAATAGCCGAAGTTTTTCGCACCACCGATAGATCGACATAATACCGTTCCATTTCTGCCGGTTCAAGTGGCTCAACATTACAAGCCAAAAAAGCCGATTTAAGAGTATTGGCACGCTGAAAACTTGACTGAGACATTCTCTTGGGAAGATAGAAATCACCAACTTCTAAATTTTAAGCGATCGCCTATCAAATTTAGCAAAGATGATCAGCCTTGAAACCCTCCGCTGATCATCAACCAACCTTGGCTGCTCTTACAAATTATATAAGCTTGACTGATACATCAATTTTTTTTGATGAATTTTTATGTACAGTGCCATTAGACTGATTGACATATCAAGTTTTTTTGAAATGATATAAACATAACTTTTTCACATCACCCCAAAAAGTCCATGACAGTTCGTGTAGGCATCAATGGATTCGGTCGCATTGGACGGTTAGCCTTGCGCGCTGCGTGGGGTTGGCCAGAATTAGAGTTTGTTCACATCAACGAAATCAAAGGTGGGGCTGTTACATCTGCACACTTGTTGAAGTTTGACTCTGTTCATGGACGTTGGACACCAGAAGTAGAAGCAGAAGGGGAACGTGTCTTAATTGACGGTACACCTCTGAGCTTTAGTGAATATAGTAAACCTGGTGACGTGCCTTGGGAAGAATTTGGTGTTGATGTAGTACTAGAATGTTCCGGTAAATTCCGTACCCCCGCCACCCTCGATCCTTATTTCAAAAGAGGGGTACAAAAGGTAATTGTGGCCGCCCCTGTGAAGGAAGAAGCTTTAAATATAGTCATGGGGGTAAATGACCATCTATATGAACCAGAAAAGCATCATCTTTTGACTTCTGCTTCATGTACCACCAACTGTTTAGCCCCCGTAGTCAAGGTAATTCATGAGGGTTTGGGTATTAAACATGGAATTATTACCACCATCCATGACAACACCAATACTCAAACTATTGTTGATGCACCTCATAAAGACTTACGTCGGGCGCGGGCTACCAGCTTATCTTTAATTCCCACCACCACCGGTTCTGCTACAGCCATCGGTTTAATTTATCCCGAACTCAACGGCAAACTCAACGGTATAGCTGTCAGAGTGCCATTACTCAACGCTTCTTTAACAGACTGTGTATTTGAAGTTGTGCGTCCGACGACAGTAGAAGAAATCAATAGTTTATTAAAAACCGCTTCAGAACAAGCACCCCTCAAAGGCATCTTAGGTTACGAAGAACGTCCCTTAGTATCCATCGATTACAAAGATGACCCACGTTCTTCCATCATTGATGCCCTCTCCACAATGGTGGTAGACGAAACTCAAGTCAAAATACTCGCTTGGTACGACAACGAATGGGGCTACGCCAACCGCATGGTTGAACTCGCCCGAAAAATTGCTTTAAGTCATTAGTCATTGGTCATTAGGCGGTTTCTTCTCCCCACTTCCTACTCCCTACTCCCCAATTTTTCATGACTTCTACAGCTTCTAAAGGCAATCTTAAAAACTATATCCTCGTTACCCTAGCCTACTGGGGTTTCACCATTACTGATGGTGCTTTGCGAATGCTGGTACTGCTGTATTTTGACAGTATTGGCTACACACCATTACAAATCGCTTCCTTATTTCTGTTCTATGAAATATTTGGCGTTGTTACTAATTTTTTAGGTGGTTGGATTGGTTCGCAATTTGGATTAAAGATAACTCTTTACACTGGTATCGGGTTACAAGTGTTCTCGATGGTGATGCTGTCTTGGCTGAATCCAGATTGGGCTGAATGGATGGCTGTCGGTTATGTGATGGTAGCACAGGCCTTTTCTGGGGTTGCCAAAGATTTAACTAAAATGAGTTCTAAAAGTGCCATTCGCTTGGTTGTTCCCCAAGAAGCCCAATCATCTTTATTTAAATGGGTGGCAGTATTAACCGGTTCCAAAAATGCCCTCAAAGGAGTTGGCTTCTTTGTCGGTAGTGTCTTGTTAACTTCTGTTGGGTTTAACAATGCCCTATGGATTATGGCCGGGGGACTGTTCTTGATTTTATTCACTGGGTTCATGTTGCCCAGAGGCATGGGTAAAATCAAAACGAAAGTCAAGTTTAGCCAACTCTTTTCTAAAAGCAGAGAAATTAATATTCTCTCAGCTGCTCGATTCTTTCTATTTGGTTCACGGGACGTTTGGTTTGTTGTCGGTTTACCAGTTTTCTTGAGGGGAACTTTAGGCTGGTCATTCTATCAAGTCGGTGGCTTTTTGGCTTGTTGGGTAATTGGCTATGGCATTATTCAGTTCTTAGCGCCAGTGTTAATTCAGCGATTTGGTTCTGGTCAGCCACCCCAATCAAAGACTATCCAGTTTTGGACATTTACCCTCACCATTGTGCCAGCTGCGATCGCCTTAGCATTACAATTGGGTGTCCCTGGTAATATTGCCATTGTGGGAGGACTACTGGTATTTGGTGTAGTATTCGCTTTTAATTCCGCCGTTCACTCTTATTTAGTTTTAGCCTTCACCGACGACGATAAAGTAGCGCTGAATGTCGGTTTCTACTACATGGCTAACTCTGGTGGACGACTAGCCGGCACAGTCTTATCAGGATTAGTCTTTCAATATTTCGACTTAGTAGGTTGTCTGTGGACATCCACATTGTTAGTACTAGCAGCCGGACTGGTGACTATGAAGCTACCCGACCCCAAACCCGCCAAAGCTATTGCGTGGAAAGCTGAAGGTGGAGAATAGGAAGAATTGAGTTAAGTCTCTTCTTCATCTCCCAATACCCATCTCAAGGTGATATCGATGAATACAAAAGCTAATGCAGCCCCAGTGCAGGCTGGGAGTAATCTCAGTTTTTTTGAAAAATACCTCACCGTTTGGGTGTTTTTGTGCATCGTGGCGGGTATTGCACTAGGAAGATTATTTCCTGGGGTGGCTGTGGCGCTAGATGCGATGAGTATTTATCAAGTGTCAATTCCCATTGCGGTATGTCTTTTCTTCATGATGTACCCCATCATGGTGAAAATTGACTTTACCCAAGCTATCAATGCTGTCCGCGCCCCCAAACCTGTAATTCTCACCTTAGTGGTTAACTGGTTAATTAAACCATTCACAATGGTGGCATTTGCTCAGTTTTTCTTGGGTTGGTTATTTCGTCCATTAATTACAGGTACAGAATTAATTCGTGGTAACGAAGTAGAAATAGTAAATTCCTACATTGCTGGGACAATTTTATTGGGAATCGCTCCTTGTACGGCAATGGTCTTGATGTGGGGATATCTTTCCTACGCTAATCAAGGACACACTTTGGTGATGGTGGCGGTTAATTCGCTGTTGATGTTGTTTTTGTATGCACCTTTGGGCAGATGGTTACTAGCAGCCAATGATTTAATAGTGCCGTGGCAAACCATAGTTTTATCAGTGATAATTTATGTTGGTTTGCCATTAGCAGCAGGAATGTACAGCCGTTACTGGATTTTCAAACACAAAGGTAGAGAGTGGTTTGAAAGGCGGTTTTTAAAGTATCTCACTCCAATTTCAATTACTGCCCTGCTCATTACTTTGGTCTTGCTATTTGCATTTAAAGGTGAAGTTATTGTTGATAATCCCTTACACATTGTGCTAATTGCTGTACCACTTTTCATTCAAACTAATTTCATTTTCTTAATTAGTTATGTGGCAGCATTAAAATTGAATATATCTTATGAAGATGCCGCCCCCGCAGCATTAATTGGAGCCAGCAATCACTTTGAAGTTGCCATTGCGACGGCTGTGATGTTGTTTGGGTTAAATTCAGGTGCAGCACTGGCTACAGTGGTAGGGGTTTTAATTGAAGTACCAGTAATGTTAATGCTGGTTGAAGTTTGTAAACGCACAGCAAATTGGTTTCCCAGGGAACCGCAAAAAGCTACATTGCGAGATCCACGCTGTATTAGTAATTTGTAATATCAAGGAGCTGAAATTATGGCAGTTTTGAAAACTCATGTGGCTTTGAATGTCAATGATATTGAAAAGTCCGTAGCCTTTTATCGCGCAATGTTTGATGTGGAACCTGTCAAATATAAAGCGGACTACGCTAAGTTTGATATTTCTCATCCGGCATTAAACCTGACTCTCAACCGAGGAAGTAATGTCCAGTCTGGTGGTGCATTGTCTCATTTGGGTGTACAAGTTGAAAGTACTCAAGAAGTGCAATCTGCCATACAACGGTTTACAGAGGCAGGGCTAGCATTGTTTACTGAAGACAATACGGACTGTTGTTATGCTGTGCAAGATAAGGTGTGGGTAACAGACCCAGATGGCAACCGTTGGGAAGTTTTTGTAGTAAAAGTTGCGGATACAACACCAAGCCAGAACTTGAAAAAATCCTGTTGTGCTTAACAATATTTAGAGGGGCGGAGCTATACCAGCTGTGACCCCTCACCACTCTCTAACAAAAATTAGCAACAAACTACTACCTCAAGCGCTACATTTGTAAGAAATCTATGTTGCTCCATCAACTTGGAGTAAAGTGTTCTCATGAATACTTCCGCTTCTATGCAAAGTAGCTCGTCTCCCTTTGATTTTTTGAGTTTTGATTTTACAGCACCTCAACCCACACAAGATGCTGATTTACTCAAGCAGCTAGCATTCATCCCTGGGTTGAAAGAAATGATCATGTTGCGACAGGTTCACGCCTTAGAACATGCTACGGTTTGGGTTCTGAGTGAATCCAACAGTGTCCGTACCTCCAAATATCAACCCATTAAGGTTCAAGTAGATAACGAATTACTAGGTGGTTTGTCTACAGAACAAGGATTTTACCTTTATGGAGAAGTGAATATTAGTGATTTGCGACGTGCGGTCATACTAGGCTTAAATCGGTTGGTTAATGGTGAATGGGATTTGGCTGTACATCCCCGTTGTGGCACAAATGTATCAGTGGCTATGCTGTTGACAGCCGGGTTAGCTGTGGGGGTAAATTTGTTGCTGCCATTCCGACCAGTGGAGCAATTGATAGGTTTGGGATTAGCTGCTACTACAGCCGCGGAAATCGCACCAGATTTAGGTTTTATGGCGCAGCGATACCTGACAACGGCCATTCCGTTTAACCTGGCAATTGAAAATATTACATTGACTCGTGACGTTTGGGGACGACAAGGGCATTTTGTCAAGGTAAGCTGGCAAGAGTAAATATTATCAAGAGTGATTGCATGAGAAAGCTTTATTTTTTAGTTCCAGGCACAGATGGTAAATTTGCTTGCGGGGGTCTTTGGGCAGAGTTAAAAACAGTTCATCTGGCTCAGAAGATTTGTAGTGCGGAGGTTGTCACTTACCGTCAAAGGGAAACAGGCAAATTGTTTATCAATGATTTGCTTGCGGAAAAAAATTTAGATGATGTAATTTTTGTGATTAGCTGGGGATTTGATGTAGCTAAACTCGCTAAAAAGCTTAAGCAATACAACGTCGTTTACCATGCCCATAGTGCAGGTTACAACTTCCAGCTACCTGCGAGTGTTCCCATTATTACTGTTAGCCGTAACACAATGGGATATTGGGGGCAAAAGTCTCTTAATTCTCTGATTTATTATTTGCCCAACGAAATTAGTAACGAATTTCAAAATTTGCATCTTCAGCGAAATATTGATGTTTTAGTCCAAGCTCGCAAATCTTCTGAATATTTACTGCAAGAATTGATTCCTGCTTTGCAACAAAAATGTGCTGTGAAATTAGTAGATTCTTATGTAGAGGATTTGCCAGGTTTATTTAATCAAGCCAAAGTTTACCTTTATGACTCTGGTGAATATTGGGCGCAACAGCGCGTGAGTGAAGGTTTTGGTCTACAACCAATGGAAGCTCTTGCTTGTGGTTGTCAGGTATTTTCTAGTATTAATGGTGGTTTGTCAGATTACTTAGATCCAGGATTTAATTGTCATAAAATTACCTGTTATTCTCAAGAGTATGATGTCCAACGTATTCTAAATGTGCTGAAATACTCAGAAAACACTACTTTATCAGAAAACTTTTTTGCCGAGTACCGATCTGAAAATATTATCAAGCGGTTCCAAGTAATTCTGGAGGAATTAAATACATTTTTTGATCACAAAAAGAACTTTCCTCCTAATATCAAGGATTTGACAGCAATTCGGGTGACAAAATTACGTTTGCAGAACCTATCAAAAAAAATAAAACAAAAATTTTTCTAGGAAGTATAATAGATAATGGTCTATACCTTGGAAATTTTGTTTACTAGGTTACTAATAATAAGCAAAAATACCTATCAAACTGTTATGTAATCCGGTGATCTTGCCTGAATCAAAAAGTTGCTATCTATCTGATTTAATGTAAAATGTATAGTAGTTATCATTGTGCAGTAAATTCCTAAATTTTATTTAATTGATTAAATTTACTTATGATTATAAATTAAATAAGATGGGGAATTTTATTAATTGGTACTTTAAAATACATTTAGTTAGAATTTTTCTTTAAAAGCTCCAAATTGTTGCCAACTTAATTAATCTAGCTGCCCCAATTATTAGATGCCATAAGTTATATTTAATTGTCCCTACCAACTCACTGTTACCAAAACTGTAACCGCTTAATATTTGTGTTGTTGTAAATGCAATAGTAAGCAAGTGAAACATGATTTAGCTAGCGTCATTTTTGCGATACAGCTAAATATATTTGGTAAGAGAGGTGGCAGAATGAATAGGCAGAAATTGAGTGGTGTGAAAAACGATTTTCTGCAAAGACGTTACGGTGTGAGTTTAGGAAGACGCTACGTTTTGGCAGCGGCTAGTGTTGTTCTTTTTGGTGTATTAGGGTGTTCCCCGGTCAATAGTAGTACCAATACCCTGACAGAATCTGGATTAGCTCAGTCAGTAACTCCATTGCCTAAAAAAAAACTAATTTCTGATACAAAATTAGTGAATGCTAATAACAAATTTGGCTTCAAACTTTTTTCGGAAATTTTAAAACAGCCTAGTAGAAACAACAACGTTTTTGTTTCACCTTCAAGTGTAGCGATCGCCTTGGCTATGACCTACAATGGTGCGAGTGGTTCCACTCAACAAGCAATGGCTAAAGCGCTGGAATTACAAGGTATGAATCTACCAGAAATTAACTCTGCTTACGCCACATTAAGAGAATTACTGGAAAATCCTGATCCAAATGTGCAACTAACTATTGCTAACTCGCTGTGGGCAAATGAAGATGCTACTTTGCAGCCAAGTTTTATCAAACGCACTCAAGATGTTTACAACGCGAAGGTAACGAATTTAGACTTTCAAGATGCGACATCTCTCAATACTATTAATAATTGGGTGCAAGAGAATACTCGCGGCAAAATTAACAAAATAGTCGAACAAATTGAACCAGATCAGGTGTTGTTTTTGATTAATGCCATATATTTTAAAGGGCAATGGACTAATCAGTTTGATAAGTCACAAACTGCCGAACAGCCCTTTTTCACTTCATCTGGCGTACAGAAACAACATCCGATGATGTCGCAAACCGGCGAATATCGCTACTATGAAAATGACAAGTTTCAGGCGGTAAGTTTACCTTATGGAGAGGATGGTAAAGTCAGTTTTTACATCTTCTTGCCTAAAGAGGAATCTAACCTCAATACCTTTTATCAAAACTTGAATTTTGAGAACTGGGAAAAATGGATGACTAAGTTCCAAAATCGAGATGGATTTATTCGTGTACCCAGATTCAAAACCGACTATGATGTCACACTCAACGATGCGCTGACAGCTTTAGGGATGGCAGAAGCTTTTAGTAATCAAGCTAATTTTTCAGACATGGGTACAAATCTCAAAATTAGTCAGGTTAAGCATAAAACATTTTTGGAAGTCAATGAAGAAGGTACAGAAGCAGCAGCCTCTACATCAGTGGGAATGGTACCCACGGCTTTTAGAGAAAAACCTGAACCTTTCCGCATGATTGTTGACCGGCCCTTTTTCTGTGTTATTCGTGATCATCAAACAGGTAGCATTTTGTTTATGGGTGCAATTACAGATCCACAATGAGAAGCTAGAGAATTTTAGATTTTGACAAAACCAATCAATGGATAATCCATCATCTAAACTTGTTTATTTTGACTTTTGACTTCCCGCTAGGGGTTAGGGTAAGGTTGGTTCGGAAATACTTAAGGAATTATTGACTTCAGGTTTTAGTGATTCTTCTGGTGCTGGTGCAGGTTTCTCTTCAGTTTCGCCATTTAATCCATGAGGACGTAGGGCGGTTAAAGCAGTCTTAATAATTACAGCTGTGGGTACTGCTACAATTACCCCTAAAAGTCCCCCAATTCTTGCTCCTGTAAGCACAGAAATCAGAATCCAAACTGGGTTTAATCCAGTGAAACTACCTAAAATCCGGGGTGCAATCAAGTTTTCTAAAATTTGTTGGACGATGACTGCGGCAATTAAAACTCTAATTCCCATGCCGAAATCTTGCAGTGCTACTAAGGAAGTTGTCAGGGCGATACCCACGGAACCACCAAAGGGTACAAGGGCCATGATGCCGATAGTTAAGCCAAATAACAAACCAAATGGCACCTTCAGCCACAAAAACGTCGGAATCAACGCTGATGCCATACAGGTAGATAAAATCAGTTGGGTGATAAAAAAGTTTTGAAAGCTGAGGCGGACTGTTTGAGAAAAAGGTTTACGAAATCTGGTGGGTAGCCATTCCACTAAGCTTTGCCAAAGTTCACCACCGTGCTGCAAAAGATAAAAAGTCAAAACCATCGTTAACAGAAAATCTAGCAGGCTAGTGAAAGTCACCACGGCGAGATTGAGAACTTGTCCGGCGATCGCTTGTAGTTGTCCCTTGACGCGATCGTTAATTTGCACTACAAGAGCATCAAGGTTAATTGGTAAGTTCAGGGTTTCAGCTTTCTCATTTAACATCATTAACTGAGAACGTCCAGAGTCGATTAACTCTGGCAATCGAGCCACCAATTGTTGGGCTTGAGTCAAAGCTAGGGGAAACAAAGTCACGCCCAAAGCCAATAGCACCGATAAGGCTAACAAAAAGACTAAAATAGCAACTTGTTCTCGCCTAGCACCTTGACGCTCCATCCAACTCACAGGATAGTTAAGCAGAAATGCTAGCACTGAAGCTCCTACTAAAATAACTATCAGAGAGTGGAAATAATGGAAAATTGCCGAAATAGCCCAACCATTGAGAACTAAAAGTGGGGCGAATAAGGCGATCGCCCCAATTCGCGCTATGGGTGTAAGTGTCTGCCACCAGTTGAGTAGCTTGCGTGTCTGCATCTTTAGCCGATTGCGGGATAGAACTGAATAAAAACTTTCTCTACAGCCTATTATCTCTAACTACATCACCGTATTTCATCCCTCTAGTTATAGGATTAGACTTACCCTCATGGAAAATCTTGAACCAATGGACGATTCCCAGTACACTCAAGACGCGGCTACTTCCAAAAAACAATTGTTTTTGTATTTAATTCCAGTAATTGGATTTTTTCCATCCTTGTGGACTCTCTATCGCCGCCAAGGAACACGGGAACAACTGGCTGTGAGTCGTCTGTCTATTACTTTGGCATTTACTTGGCTGTTGGGGTATTTCCTGTTGGCAACAGGGGCAGCAACTTCAGAATTTTTTACATTGCGTATCTTAATCCTCAATAGCTTTCTAACATCTGGTTACTTTTTGGTTAGTGTCTGGCTAATTATTCGACTCATTCAAGGCAAATCTCACCGTGTATCGGGTTTCAGTCAACTTGCTGAACGGGTATTGGGCAAGTATTTGTCTTAATTTATGTCAGCTAGAAAAATGTATTTACGAGTATTTTTACTTAAATTTCACCAAATTACAAATAATCTTCTATTCAGATCTGGTCAAACCGACTTATTGTTGTCATACTGCAATAAATCATTTCCGGATTTGCTTCAAAGCTAGGAGAAATCCTGCTATAAGTGTTGTGGTTAACACCACAGTGAAAAAGTTGGCACAGTTAATTAAGAGTTAACTTTTATAGGTTAATTTTTTTGCATATTAATTAGTCAGAAAATTTACCGAGTTTGATTCAGTAAGTGTGAGGAAGTCTGTGACCAGTCAAAGAACTTCGGCGGAAGAAAACCAGTCAACAAAAGCCCTCAAATTGAAGAAAAGGGCCCGTAATCCTCAATCTGGACGTTGGCTATTGTTCTGGGTAGGAATGGGCGGTATAGCAATGGTGTCAGCAACGGCGGGCGCACTGTTGGCGGTTTCTTTGACCAGTACGCCGTTGCAGCAAGCACAGTTAAGTCCCCAGGATGAGGCAGTTTTTGATAGCGATCGCATCTCTGGAAGTGGGTTGCGATTTTCGGAATTAACTCGTCCTGTCAATCTTTTAGTCATGGGGATGAGTGTACTCCCATCCGATGTTCAAAATGCTCCCCCGGAATTGCAGAATTTAGGCTATGAGCCACAGGTAAACTCTTTTGAAGGGCTATCTGATGTCATGCTGTTGATCAAGTTTGATCCAGCAAACAAAAAAGTAGCCATGCTCTCTATTCCTAGAGATACGCGTACAGAAGTAACTGGCTATGGCGTGAAAAAGCTGAACCATGCCAATATTGATGGCGGGCCAGCTTTAACTGCCAAAAGTGTGAGTAATCTCCTGGGTGGTGTAGGAATTGATCGCTATATCCGCATTAACGTTCTCGGAGTTGGTAAGCTAATTGATGCCTTGGGTGGGGTAACAGTCAATGTACCCAAAGACTTGAAATACCAAGATGATTCCCAGCGCTTGTATATTAATTTAAAGGCAGGTAAACAGCATCTTGACGGTGATAAAGCTCTGCAACTATTGCGCTTTCGTCAGGATGAACTAGGGGACATTGGTCGGGTGCAACGTCAACAAATGGTGATCCGTGCTTTGATGGATCAGACCTTGAACCCGGTCACAGTAGCTCAATTACCCAAAGTTCTCAATGTAGTTAAGGAAAATATCGACACTAACTTAACAGTTGAAGAATTAGTTGCGTTAGTGGGTTTTGGTGTGCGAACCAATCGTTCCAATATGCACATGTTTATGCTACCAGGTCGCTTTAGCCAAAAGGATGAATATATTGCTAGCTATTGGCTACCCAGTGAAACTGGTATTGCTAGAATGATGTCGCAACATTTTGGTTTGGAATTAACTCGTGAACTTCGAGAAATTAATACCCGCTCTTTACGAGTATACATTCAAGACAGCACAGGTAGCGATCGCTCTGACCTCAGACCTTTAATCAAAAGTTTAAACGAATTTGGCTATCGCAATATCCAAATCTCTACACCTTGGCATGAACCTTTAGAGGTAACTAATATTATCGCCCAGCAAGGCGACAGTGATAACGCCGATGCAGTTCGTAATATTTTAGGATTTGGCGAAGTGCGCGTGGAAAGCACTGGTATTCTTGATTCTGATATCACTATCCAGATAGGTAAGGATTGGTTACAGCAACAACAAAATTCTGTCTTTGAGTCGACTTATTGATGAAAAACAGAAAGGCGTGAGATTTTTCCCACGCCTTGATATTAGATTTGATAGTCATGATTTACCAACTGTGGGCTGTGCCTCGTTTATAAGGTTTCCCCGTAAATGGTTGTACCCCAATTATCGGATAGGCATCATCGGTAGGCCCGAAAATCCGCATTACTGCTTCAGAAATATATTGAGTGATCCTATCAAGCATTCTGGAAATAGCCATATCTAGGACTCCTATTTTTGAGTCGAGTGATTGTTAATTTATCTACTCTAGTGCTGATATTCTGGTTTGGGATTAATTCGCAATATATCGAAAATATCTGCAATCAAGTGTCAAGTATCTTTGCAATACTTTAGTCTAATTGAAGTATAACTTGTATCTTAATATCTAAAATTATCACAAAATAATAACTGTTGATTCCTGATTCAAGAATACCAGGACTTACGTAACCAACCACGTATTTTCGTCATTGCGACCGTAGAGAAGCAATCTCAAAGCCTTGATTTTCGTAGCGAGTGCGTAAGTCCTAAATACTTTGATATTTATTTTTCTCTCCCCAGCAAGAGTTTTTTGTCCTCTAATATTATTAAAATTAACTATTAACATATATTAATTAATTTACTTTTTTAGGATTAAAATCTGCTTCTTGGGCTGTATAACCCCGTTAACAGACTTTGCTGGTTTTATAGTTGACATTATTTATGGTAAATCTTACCATAATAAAAAGAAGCATTCTTGTAAGGAAGCTCTTGCATGACAATTTTTCCAGACTTGGACAGCACAGAGAAACAAGAACTTACCCTGTGTGCAGCTGATTACAGCCTACTCACTGACCTTTACCAGCTGACAATGGCAGCTTGTTATACAGGTGAAGGTGTAGAACAACGACGGGCCTGCTTTGAATTATTTGTGCGAAAGTTGCCAGAAAATTTTGGCTACCTAATAGCTATGGGACTGGCGCAGGTACTGGAATATTTACAAAATTTTCGCTTTAGTTCCTCTCAGATACAAGCTTTACAGGCTACGGGAATTTTTACTCATGCAAAAGAAAGCTTTTGGTCATTGTTAGCTGAGGGATGTTTCACGGGCGATGTTTGGGCAGTACCGGAAGGAACAGCCGTATTTGCTAATGAACCATTGTTACGGGTAGAAGCACCTTTATGGCAAGCACAGTTAGTGGAAACTTATTTACTCAATACCATTAACTATCAAACTTTAATTGCCACCAGAGCCGCACGTCTGCGGGATATTGCGGGGGAAGAAGCACCACTTTTGGAATTTGGCACTAGGCGGGCATTTAGTCCCCAAGCATCTTTATGGGCGGCGCGGGCTGCTTTGGCTGGGGGTTTAGATTCTACGTCCAATGTGTTAGCGGCGTTACAACTGGGTGAACAGCCAAGTGGTACGATGGCTCACGCTTTAGTTATGGCACTGTCAGCAATGGCAGGTAGTGAAGAGCAGGCTTTTAGTGCTTTTCATCGCTATTTTCCGGGTGCGCCATTGTTAATTGATACTTACGATACCATCGCTGCTGCCCAGCAGTTAGCGGCAAAAGTCAAGGCTGGAGAAATGGAATTAACTGGTGTGAGGTTAGATTCTGGGGATTTGGTTACTTTATCAAAACAAGTGCGATCGCTCCTACCTGATGTGTCAATTTTTGCTAGTGGTGATTTAGATGAGTGGGAAATTGCCAGACTCAAGGCTGCGGGTGCAGAAATTGATGGTTATGGGTTGGGAACACGATTAGTTACAGGTGCGCCTGTCAATGGAGTCTATAAACTCGTGGAAATTGATGGGATCCCGGTGATGAAAAAGTCTAGCGGTAAGGCGACTTATCCCGGACGCAAGCAAATTTTACGACCGCTTACAGGAGGTAAGGTATCAAAGGACACTTTGGCGTTGGTGGATGAAGGTAATATCTCAGGAGAACCTTTGTTGCAGTTAGTGGTGAAGGCGGGTGAACGGGTGCAACCAACTGCAAGTTTACAGGAAATTCGCCAACGGACTGCGGCCTCTGTGGCTAGTTTGCCTGAGGAGGTACGGCGTTTGCAGAATCCTGGGATGATGTCGGTGGAGATTTCGGCTGGGTTGCAAAGGTTGACGGAAGAGACGGAGAAACAAACCGCAAAGGAAGCAAAGGGCGCGAAGTAAGATGATGAGAATTGCTTTGTTTGGGACTAGTGCTGATCCACCAACTGCTGGACATCAAAAGATTCTGAGGTGGTTATCTGAGTGTTATGATTGGGTGGCTGTTTGGGCGGCTGATAATCCGTTTAAGTCGCATCAAACGCCTTTGGCACATCGGGCAACTATGCTGCGATTGTTGATTACGGATATCGATACGCCACGGCAGAATATTGCTTTAGAACAGGATTTGAGTAGCTTCAGAACACTGGAAACAGTGGAAAAGGCAAAATTCCGTTGGGGTGAGGATACTGACTTTACTTTGGTGATTGGTTCGGATTTGTTAAATCAATTGCCGCGCTGGTATCGTATTGAAGATTTGTTACAGCAGGTGCAGCTGTTAATTGTGCCACGACCGGGATATGCCATAGATCAGTCTAGCTTGGAGGCAGTGCAAAATCTGGGTGGTCAAGTTGCGATCGCTAGCTTAACAGGTATAGACGTGTCCTCCACAGCATATCGTGAACATGGAGATACTGAAGCTCTTACTCCCCCCATTGTCGCTTATATTCATCAAGAGCATTTGTACAAATGCCAGGACGCAACCACAAAAAGATACCAACTCCGCTAAATCAACAACCTTGTTTCGACTCCACTCAACAACCTTTGGCCGATTTCAAGGTTGGTGTTGATAATGTAATTTTTTCTGTAGATACTGCTCAAAATCGGCTGCTAGTGCTTTTAGTCATGCGACAGCAGGAACCATTTGTCAATTCTTGGAGTCTTCCCGGTACTTTGGTACGTCAAGGGGAGTCTTTAGAAGATGCTGCCTATCGCATTATGGCGGAGAAAATCAGGGTTAATAATCTTTATTTAGAGCAGTTATATACCTTTGGGGGCCCTCATCGTGACCCACGGGAAGCTACTGATAGTTATGGTGTACGTTATCTATCAGTTAGTTATTTTGCGCTGGTGAGGTTTGAAGAAGCAGAATTAATTGCTGATAAAGTCGCTGGGATTGCTTGGTATCCAGTCAAGCAAGTACCCCAATTAGCTTTTGATCATAATGAAGTTTTGGCTTATGGACACAGGCGGTTGCGAAATAAATTGGAATATAGCCCAGTAGCTTTTGATGTTTTGCCGGCCATGTTTACGTTGAATGATTTGTATCAGTTATACACCACAATTTTAGGGGATAATTTTGCCGATTATTCTAACTTTCGGGCCCGGTTACTCAAATTAGGGTTTTTATCTGATACCGGAATTAAAGTATCCCGGGGTGCTGGTCGTCCAGCTAGTTTATATAAGTTTGATGCTGAGGCTTTTGCACCCTTCAAAGACAAACCTTTAGTTTTTATTTAACTACCAAAATCTCAGGCAATACATTTATGAAAGCAGCAAAAGAATGTGCGAACATCCAGGAAATTCGTAAAGAAATTGATACAATTGATCATCAGATTATTACTGCTTTTGGTAACCGCTTTGAATACGTGAAAGCAGCAGCAAATTTCAAAAATAACGAAGAAAGTGTAAGCCCCAGAAAGGTTTAATGCTATGTTACAGCAAAGAAGACTTTGGGCTGAAGCAGCGGGTTTAAATCCCGACGTCATTGAAAATTTATATCGAGATTTGGTCAGTTATTTTATTGATGAAGAATTGAAAAATTGGCAATCTCATTAAGTAACATAGAAACTAATAAATAGAAACAGGGAACCCATTACTTGCATCAGTTATCGGTCAATTTATTGACTGCTGTTGACCACTAAAAGCTCAATTATTTTTTTGTACAATCCAACATCCCACATCCACAATGAAAATTGCCATCGCTCAACTAAATCCCACAATTGGTGATTTGCCTGGAAATGCTCAAAAAATTCTGGAAGCAGCGCAACAAGCAGCAGCCACAGGTGCGCGTTTATTATTAACACCAGAACTGTCTTTGTGTGGCTATCCTCCAAGGGATTTATTATTAAATCCTAGTTTTGTGGTGGCGATGGGTAAGACATTGCAACAGCTAGCCCAAGATTTACCGCCTAATTTAGCTGTGTTGGTAGGAACTGTTTCTCAAAATTTAAAAGCGCATACTACAGGCGGCAAAAGTTTATTTAATAGCATCGCTTTGTTAGAAAAAGGTAAAATCAAGCAAGTCTTTCATAAGCGCCTGTTACCTACTTATGATGTCTTTGATGAAAATCGCTATTTTGAATCAGGATTACAAGCTAGTTATTTCACTCTAGATGAAATTGATATTGGTGTTACTATTTGCGAAGATTTGTGGAATGATGAAGAGTTTTTAGGTAAACGCAGTTATGCGGTAAATCCCATTGCTGACTTAGCAATTCTCCGGGTGGATGTAATTGTCAATTTGTCTGCCTCACCTTACAGCGTGGGTAAGCAGGACTATCGGGAATCGATGCTGAAGCATAGCGCGGTACGTTTTCAACAACCGATGATTTATGCTAACCAAGTAGGAGGCAATGACGATTTAATTTTTGATGGTCGCAGTTTTGCCTTGAATCGTCAAGGTGAAATTATGTGTCGGGCCCGTGGTTTTGTCAGCGATTTAGTCACACTTGAATTTGACGCAGCGCAGCGAGATTTACAGTTAAGTTCTGTCGCCCCTGTATATGAGTCAGCAGAAGAGGAAATTTGGCAAGCTTTAGTTTTGGGAGTCCAAGACTATGCCCGCAAATGTCGGTTTTCTCAAGTTGTCCTGGGTTTAAGTGGAGGAATTGATTCGGCATTGGTAGCAGCGATCGCAACTGCTGCCCTTGGTAAAGAAAATGTCCTCGGTGTATTGATGCCTTCTCCTTATAGTTCCGAACATTCTGTTAGTGATGCTTTGGCATTAGCCGAAAATTTGGGTATCGAAACCAAGCTATTGAAGATTGGGGAGTTAATGCAAGGATTCGATCACACCTTAGCCGAAATGTTTGCTGGTACTGAGTTTGGCATTGCCGAAGAAAATATCCAGTCCCGGATTCGCGGTAACTTATTGATGGCGATCGCAAATAAATTCGGATATCTATTGTTATCTACAGGTAACAAGTCAGAAATGGCAGTGGGTTACTGCACCCTTTACGGTGACATGAACGGTGGTTTGGCAGTCATTGCCGATGTGCCGAAAACTCGTGTTTATTCACTGTGTGATTGGTTAAATCGCCACAACGAAATCATTCCCCAAAATATCCTAACTAAAGCACCCAGTGCTGAACTTAAACCAGGTCAAGTAGATCAAGATTCTCTACCCTCCTACGATATTTTAGACGACATCTTGCAACGCTTAATTCACAACCACCAATCAGCATCACAAATTGTCGCCGCAGGACATGATCCGGTAATTGTCAACCGAGTAATCCAAATGGTGGCCAGGGCAGAATTTAAGCGGCGACAAGCACCCCCTGGATTAAAAATTACCGATCGTGCCTTTGGTACTGGTTGGCGAATGCCAATTGCTAGTAACTGGGCTGGTGTGACAAATGCTTTTCCAAGTAAAAATCTTTCTACTCCCAGTTTAGGAACTGCCAAATAAAAAACATTCCTAGTTTTCTTGGGGGATGGGTGTCTCCACCCGTCCCATGATTAATTAATAGTGTTGACGTCTAATTGACATCAATGGCAAATTTTCATTATTATGTGCAACTCCTTGAGCTGTATGGAAAAAACTGCATTCTATTCACGGTGAAGATTTAGTGATGAAGCAATTAGGTGTTACAAAAGCAGGAGATGATAGCGCACGGGACTGAGAATATGAGTTTTTCCCCGCTTCTAAACCAGTAAGTAATGGTATGTGTCTGGGACTGACTACAATCTAAAATGGTAGAAACAGATGCTAAATAAATATCAACCTCCTAATTCTCGCAACATACCTTCTACTCTGTTGACGCCATTGTAGTCATTCCGCCGTTGGTACAAGTTACGCGCTTGTCTGAGTAAGTCGCTGGCTCGTGAGGTTTGTTGTCGCTGTTTATACATTGCAGCCATAAACTCATAGGTCTGGGCATTATTTGGATCAAGTTTAATAGCTTCTTCATATGCCCAATTAGCGGCTGTAAAGTCTCCCATCCGAGCTTGGGTAATACCTAATCCCAAATAGGCATTCAAGTTATTGCGGTTGAGTTGGATGGCACGACGGTAAGCTTCTTTGGCCCCATTGGTATCACCCAAATTACCTTTGACATAACCCACAGCATAGTAAAAATCACTGTTATTACCGTCAATAGCGATCGCCCGACGATAAGCAGCCAGTGCTGGTTGGAAATTCCCTTGTTGGGCGTGGAGGTAGCCAATACCCGAATGGACTCTAGCATTCTTTGGCTCGATGCTAGCTGCTCGCTCATAAATAGCGATCGCCCCATTATAGTCGTTAGCTTCTACAAGCCTCTTGCCTTCCTCGAAAAGCCGTTTCAGTTCTGGGTTAGTCGTTTGTGCCATTAGTACCTGAGCCTGAACCGCTGAGGGGATGGTAATGGTACAAAATCCTAATGACAGAAGGCCAACTATAAGTGATATGCGTTTGTACACCGTAAATTTCCTGAAATTCTAGAGGACTTTTTTTTGTACATTAAAACAAAAATATTCACTTTTGAAAACTGTATTTATTCACCTTCATAAAATATTAATAAATTGTCAAGCTAGATCCTTTTTTCCAGCACAAAACGTCCTGAGTTTATACTGAATCAGGAATTGGCTATCATTTATAAGTACTCAGTATATTACGGAGTCCCAGAAATTAAATTATCCAATTTACTGGGATGCAAGGTTGTCTTTCTCCCCCCTGCTCCCCTGCTTACCCAGGAATTAGACATTTATTTAGTTGGAAGTCCCTTACGCAGAACAGTTGGGGAGGTGGGGATATGAGGAAGATGAGAGAATCAAGAAGAAGTTTCCCTGTTTCCTTTTAATCATGACTAATGACTAAATTTACCATTTACAGGACTAATTAATGATTGTAACTACGACTGATGTGATTCAAGGTGCTGTAATTGAATCATATTTAGGTATTGTCACAGCAGAAGTCGTCTACGGCAGTAATTTTATCCGAGATTTTTTTGCCAGCATTCGTGATGTTATCGGTGGACGTACTGCTAGCTACGAGCGTTTATTTGAGGAGGGTCAACAGAAGGCCATAGAAGAATTAAAACAACGGGCGCAGCGTTTAGGTGCAGATGCCGTCATTGGCATTGAATTTGATACGGGTACCATCAATGTTGATCAGTCGGGAGTTTTGTTACTGATTACTGCCACGGGTACCGCTGTAAAAATGCGTTAAATTTTGGGTTTTGTCTGGCTTGTGGCTAATGGGTATACTCATTAGCCATAAATAAAAGTTCCTCTAGCAAGTATGCAAAATAATTGAGATGTAATAAAAGACGTTTTAAATATATCTAAAATATATATTAAAATCAAATAGTCATTCAAAAAAATCAGACATAAAGAATCAATAAAGTATATTAAAAAATATAAATAAATTTCGCTTTATTCTTACTCAAGATAGATTATCTAATTCCTTCTATTGATAGATATTAAAAATAATTTATAGCCGTTTAATGTTTTTAAAGAGAGCTATTTTAAGTATACCTAAGCAAAACTTTGCTGAAGCAGCAATGGAGAACATAGTCTATGTCATACGTAAATCGCGTAAATGATGATGTTATTGATGAGCCTGGAGTAGCAGGGAGAGTAGCTGAATATCATGATCGTGTCCGTTGGGGTCCAATAATTGCTGGTGTGTTAGTTGCTTTAGCTACACAATTAATCTTGAGTTCTTTGTTTGGTGCAATTGGGGCAGGTAGTATTGCCGATTCAGGAGCGCCTAGAACTATAACTCCTGATGTTGCTGGTAATGTAGGCATTTGGTCAACTGTCGCTTTATTGATTTCTTTATTCGTTGGCGGTTGGGTAACAGCCCGTGCTTGTGGGCCAATGAATCGCAATACAGCGCTTCTCAATGGCGCAATTCTTTGGGCAACTACCTTAGCACTAAGTGCGTGGTTATTAGCGAGTGGCGTGACTGGCACATTTGGTGTTGCTGCGGCTAATGCAGGAGAAATTATTAATCAAGTACAACAACAACCTGGTGTAACTCCTGGAACACAAACGGAAGTAACTGCACAGCAAGCTCGTGATATTGCTGCTGCAACTTCTAGAGCTTTGTGGAGTTTTGTTATTGGTTCATTATTGGGTTTAGCGGCTTCGCTAATAGGTGCAGTTGTCGGTACACGCAGCCCTAGATCTCATGCTTACAGAGCATAAAAAGTAATAGTTAAGAACTAATAATTAATCAAGCACCTATTTTCCAGGTGCTTTTTATTGATGAATGATAAATCACCATTTGAGATAAGAAGCTTCAATTCCTTGTTCACGCTTGGTCTTGGCATCTTTTTCAAACCAAGTAATTAGTTGCTGTGTGGTTAAATCTTCCATAGCAACACCATACTCTTGAGCAATATACTTGAGTAGCTTGAGGGATGAAATTGTTAATCTTGTTAAAAACTTTTCTGAGGATGACAACAAAGCAGCATCTACTTTGGCTGACTCTTCTAGGGTGAGAAACTGTGTGGAAGGTTGCTGTGGTTGTGTCTCCATAAATTTATTTTTTAAATTAGTTATTAAATGTTGAGTCATGAACAATAGGTAATTACCAATTAGTAAAAGCTTTTACTACTAAGCTATGACCCATGATCTACACTGGATGTGAAAACAAAATTTATTCATCAGCCTGTACTTTACGTGCTTGCACCAAATAGCCGCAACGATGTTCACCATTGATAATCCAATGAGTACGTTCTACCTGACAATCGGGGAGAACAGCGGCAAACATTTCTAATTCATGACCACAAATGCTGGGAAAAGACTCAGCGACGTTGGAAATCGCACAGTTATGTTCCATAAAGATGAAGCTATCCTGTGGGGAAGATGTATCTGATTCTACAGAGTGATACTCTGCCATGAAACCTTCAGATTTTCTCAGTTCCACTAAGTTAGCTACACGCTCTTGCAGTGAACCATGACCCAGGCGATCGCGGTATTCTTGAGCTTTCCTTTCCCATTGTTTTTGTAAAATTGTGCTGACTTGTTCGCGTCCTACGGTTTCCGCTAGGGTATCCAGCAGCGAAACAGCAAATTCGCCGTAGCGATCGCTTTGATGATTATTGATTTTTCTGTACAGGCGATCGCGTCCTTGACGACTTAATTGATATATGTGCTGGGGTCGTCCCATCCCCGTTTGTACAGATGAATATACAACTAGCTCTTCCGTCTCCAAATCTTTGAGATGACGACGAATCGCTTGGGGACTAACATCTAAAACTTCGGCCAACTCCAAAGCAGTTGCTTGTGAGCGTTTCAGCAGATACTCCAAAATATCTTGCTTGGTTGAGGACTGGTGGGTAATCGCCATCTTCTTGACAAGACGCTTCGCGAACGTCCCAAAATTTTTTGAGAAAATTTGACTTTAACAACATTGTTGTTGTTAATTTAGCGTAAAATGAAAATAAATTAAACAACAGTCGTGTTGTTTTACTCTTAACTTATATATTAACAGCCATTCAACCACTCGTAACGCGAGCAAGGAATTGGCTAGGCCCCAGCCCGTCTTCCATCCTTAAAGAGATTTCGAGATTTCAGTTCTGAACACGAGAGACTAATACCGATGAGTGCCACTGTCAAAACCTTAGTCAACCAACCCTACAAGTACGGCTTTATCACCGATATCGAAGCCGACACTATTCCGCGTGGACTAAACGAGGACGTGATCCGCTTGATCTCCGCCAAGAAGAACGAGCCGCAGTTCATGTTGGATTTCCGCCTCAGGGCTTATCGCCAGTGGCAAAAAATGACGGAACCAACTTGGCCTAGTGTCAAGTATCCGTCCATAGATTATCAGAATATTATCTACTATTCCGCGCCTAAGAAAAAGAAAGCAAAACTCAACAGTTTGGATGAAGTAGATCCCACTCTCTTAGAAACCTTCGAGAAGCTAGGCATTTCCCTGTCTGAACAAAAGCGACTAGCCAACGTCGCCGTCGATGCAATTTTCGATAGCGTTTCCGTGGCTACGACATTTAAGGACAAGCTAGCCGAAGATGGAGTCATCTTCTGTTCAATTTCCGAAGCATTGCAAGAACATCCAGAACTTGTCAAGAAATACCTGGGTAGCGTCGTTCCCGCAGCCGATAATTACTTTGCGGCTTTGAATGCGGCTGTCTTCAGCGATGGTTCTTTCGTTTATATTCCCAAGGGTGTGAAATGCCCAATGGAATTATCTACCTACTTCCGCATCAACTCCGGTGATACAGGACAGTTTGAACGGACTTTGATTGTCGCTGAAGAAGGTAGCTATGTTTCTTATCTAGAAGGTTGCACTGCGCCGATGTATGACAGCAACCAACTACACGCGGCTGTGGTAGAACTTGTGGCGCTGGATAATGCGGAAATTAAATATTCCACCGTGCAGAACTGGTACGCCGGCGATGAAAAAGGCAAAGGCGGGATTTACAACTTTGTCACCAAGCGCGGTTTGTGTCAGGGTGTAAATTCCAAAATTTCCTGGACTCAAGTAGAAACCGGTTCAGCCATTACTTGGAAATATCCTAGTTGTGTATTGGTGGGTGATAACTCTGTAGGTGAATTTTACTCGGTGGCGCTGACAAATAATATGCAGCAAGCTGATACGGGTACGAAGATGATTCACGTAGGTAATAACACTCGCAGCACCATTATTTCTAAGGGGATATCAGCGGGTAACTCTAGCAATAGCTATCGGGGTTTGGTGAAAGTTAATCCCAACGCTAAGGGTGCGAGAAATTATTCTCAATGTGACTCGATGCTAATTGGGGATAATGCCCATGCGAATACTTTCCCTTATATTCAAGTGCAGAATAATACTGCAAGAGTGGAGCATGAAGCTTCTACTTCTAAGATTGGAGAAGATCAGCTATTCTTCTTTGCTCAACGAGGTATTTCGTCGGAGGACGCTATTTCCATGATGATTAGCGGTTTCTGCAAAGATGTATTTAATCAGCTACCGATGGAATTTGCGGTAGAAGCTGATAAATTATTGAGTCTGAAGTTAGAAGGTAGCGTTGGGTAATGCTTGTAGTAAGCACTTCAGTGCTTTCAAAAAGGCGCTTTAGCGCCTACTACAAACCAAATAAAGAAGAGAAGAGAGAACATGATTATTGAAAATAGTGAAGTTGTGCTGTCAGTTAAAAATTTGACGGCTAATGTTGATGGGACTCCGATTCTTAAGGGTTTGAATCTGGAGATACGCGCTGGTGAAATTCATGCCATTATGGGGCCAAATGGTTCTGGTAAGAGTACTTTTTCTAAGGTATTAACAGGACATCCCGCCTATGAAGTGACTGGTGGGGAAGTAATTTTCCAAGGACAGAATCTGTTGGAAATGGAGCCTGAGGAACGCGCAAGATTAGGTGTGTTTTTGGCTTTTCAATATCCATTAGAAATTCCGGGTGTAAGTAATTTAGATTTCTTGCGAGTGGCGTACAATTCTCGCCGTAAAGCTCAGGGTTTAGAAGAATTAGACGCTTTTGATTTTGATGATTTAATTGAAGAAAAGTTGGATGTGGTAAAAATGAATCCGGCTTTTCTCAATAGAAGTTTGAATGAAGGTTTCTCTGGTGGTGAGAAGAAGCGGAATGAAATTTTGCAAATGGCTTTGTTAGAGCCAAAGTTGGCAATTCTGGATGAAACTGATTCGGGTTTGGATATTGATGCGCTGAAGATTGTGGCTAATGGCGTTAATCAATTAACTAGTCCGGAAAATGCCACGATTATGATTACTCACTACCAACGGTTACTTAATTATATTGTGCCGGATTTTGTCCATGTGATGGCAAATGGTCGCATTCTCACCAGTGGCGGTAAGGAATTAGCACTGGAATTAGAGTCTCGCGGTTATGACTGGGTGCTGGAAGCTGCTGAGGTGGGTGTGTAATGACGATGCAAGTTTCTCCTTCAGTTGCTAGTTTGGTGGATAGAGATGCTTTTTTGACTGGGTTGTTACAGGAAGTGACTCCAGCGAAAGGCGAGGATTGGTTACAGGAATTACGCCAAGGTGCGGCTCATTGGGTGCGTCATGCGGTGATTCCCAATACTCGTGATGAGGAATGGCGGTTTACTGATTTGTCGGCGCTGCGTCAGGTGCAATTTCGGGTTGATAGGGAATTAACTGCTGTTGATATTTCAGGGTTGATTTTACCTGAGGCTGTTAACCGTTTGGTGTTTGTGAATGGTGTTTATGCGCCAGAGTTATCGGCTGTTGCAGGTTTACCGACTGGGGTGACTGTCAGTAATTTGGCTGGGTTGTCTGAGTCGGAGAATATTAGGAAGTATTTGGCTCAGTCTGAGGTTTCTCAGGAGGTTTTTACTGCTCTGAATACTGCTGGGATGACTGATGCAGCGGTGGTGTTGGTGGCGAAAAATGTGGTTGTTGAGTCACCAATTCATTTGCTGTTTGTTTCGGTGGTGGGTGAGGATGCTGTGATTTCCCAGCCGCGTTGTTTGGTGGTGGCGGAAACTGGTAGCAGTATTGGTTTTGTGGAAGATTATGTCACTACTCCAGAAACAGAGGGGGTTTATTTCACCAATACAGTTACGGAAATTTGGGTTGGTGAAAATGCCGAAGTAACTCACACGAGGATTGAGCGTGATGGTTTAGAGGCTTTTCATATTGGGAAGACGGCTGTAACTCAAGCTCGTGATAGTCGCTATACTTGTCATGCTTTTAGTTGTGGTGGGAAGTTATCACGCCATAATTTAGAGATTTTCCAGACTGGTGAACAAACCCAAACTACTCTTAATGGGTTGACGATGATTTCTGGTAAGCAGTTAGCTGATACTCACAGTGCGATCGCACTGAATCATCCTCATGGTAGTAGTAAACAATTGCATAAATGTATCGTCGGCGATCGCGCTCATGCGGTGTTCAATGGTAAGGTTTTTGTGCCAAAGCCAGCACAGTTAACGGATGCAGGCCAATTAAATCGCAATTTACTACTGTCACCGAAGGCGAGGGTTGATACTAAACCTCAACTGGAAATTACCGCTGACAATGTGAAATGCGCTCACGGTGCAACTGTCAGTCAATTGGAAGATGATGAAATTTTCTATCTCCAAAGTCGGGGGATTAATGAAACCGATGCACGTAAGTTGTTAATTAACGCCTTTGCTGCGGAAATTATTAACCAAATTCCAGTGGCTTCTTTGCAAGATACCCTGTTAAACACAGTCAACAGTCTCAAGTCTTTGACTAATGACTAATGACTCATGACTCATGACTCATAACTAATTACCGATGACTTTCACCCCTACCAAAACCCTAGCTGATAAGGTGCGCGCTGACTTCCCCATACTGCATCAGGAAGTTAACGGTAAACCTTTGGTGTATCTGGATAATGCTGCTACCTCCCAGAAACCTTTGTTGGTGTTAAATACCCTGCGGGATTATTACGAACAATACAATGCCAATGTGCATCGCGGCGCGCATACTTTAAGTGCTAAAGCTACTGATGCTTATGAAGCAGCGCGAGACAAAGTTGCTAAATTTATCAATGCTGCATCACGCCAGGAAATTATCTACACCCGCAACGCAAGTGAAGCCATTAATCTGGTAGCTTACAGCTGGGGAATGAACAATTTGCAAGCGGGAGATGAAATTATTCTGTCGGTGATGGAACACCACAGTAATATTGTTCCCTGGCAATTTGTATCACAAAAAACGGGTGCGGTGTTGAAGTTTGTCGAACTTACACCAGAGAGAAGTTTTGATTTATCACAGTTCCAACAACTGATTTCTGACAAAACCAAATTGGTAGCAGTAGCTCATGTTTCTAATACTTTGGGTTGTATTAACCCAGTAGTAGAAATTACCAATATAGCTCACAGATACGGTGCGAAAGTATTAATTGATGCTTGCCAAAGTGTCCCTCATATGCCTGTGGATGTGCAGGAAATCGACTGTGATTGGTTGGTGGCATCTGGGCATAAAATGTGCGCCCCCACTGGCATCGGCTTTTTGTATGGCAAGTTAGAATTACTCGAATCTATGCCGCCATTTTTTGGTGGTGGTGAAATGATTGCCGATGTGTATTTAGATCATTCTACCTACGCAGAATTACCACATAAATTTGAAGCTGGTACCCCAGCCATTGCGGAAGCGATCGCTCTTGGTGCGGCGATAGATTATCTGAGTAATATTGGTATGGATAAAATCCACGCCTACGAAGCAGAGTTAACTGCTTATTTATTCCAGCAATTAGCACAAGTTCCCCAAATTCAAGTTTACGGGCCCAAACCAAATGCTCAAGGTGAGGGTAGAGCTGCTTTAGCTGCATTTACAGCCGCCGATGTCCACCCCAATGACTTATCTACATTATTAGATCAAGAAGGTGTGGCCATTCGTTCTGGACACCACTGCACTCAACCATTACACCGTTACTTGGATTTACCGGGAACCGCACGGGTAAGTTTATCTTTTTACAACACCCGCGAAGAAATTGATATTTTTATCAAAGCCCTGAAAGAAACTCTGGAGTTTTTCGCTGGTTTCATGGAGTGAATTGAGACTAGGACAGCTTGACACTCCTACAGCTAGAAATGTGTGGGAGTGTCAATAAAAGCTTATTTCATATTTTTGTGACATTATTTAACATAATTTGATTTATTTCCGTCAACTTACTGGTCTTTGCAGTTAATTCTGCCAGGTTCATCTGTTCGTAGTGTTCAAAAGGTTGGTGAATCCAGGGGTTATCGGGCAAATGATCGACATAATAATCAGGTGTAATGACGGAGCAGGCTTTATACCAGAGTACAGCACTGCGAATTTCGTCAACGACAAAATCACTATTTTGCTTTAACCAAGGGATAGTCTGTTGGAGTGTAATTCCAGAGTCCACCAAGTCATCCACTAGGAGAATACGCGTACCTAAATTTTCGGTTGTCATTGTTAAGTGGCGAGAAAAGGTTAAAGCTCCTCTTGTTTGCTGACCGGGGCCACTGTAAGATGATGTCGCTAAAATTGCCAGAGGCTGTTGGTATATACGGGAAAGAATATCTCCCACTCGCAGCCCCCCTCTAGCAAGACAGACAATTTGATTGAATTTCCAACCAGATTGGTAAATTTGAACCGCCAGGTGTTCAATTTTTTGGTGATAATCTGACCAAGAAACGTAAAGGTCTGGCATAAGAAAGGAGATTTGTAGGTGATACTAAAGTCAACATTTTAGTATGAGCGCAAGCTATTATGACCGACTCGGCAGATGACTTTGCCCAAATTACTCCTGAGAGTCAAAAACTAAATCTTAAAACAAAACTGGCTTACGGTGCGGGAGATTTAGGCCCAGCGATTACTGGCAATATTTCGATATTTTTTCTGTTGGTTTTCTTTACCAATGTTGCGGGGATTCCGCCTGGTTTGGCTGGCAGCGTTTTAATGATTGGTAAAATCTGGGATGCCATCAATGATCCGATTATTGGGGTGCTGTCAGATAGAACTAAATCTCGTCGCTGGGGTCGTCGTCTCCCTTGGATGTTATACGGAGCAATTCCTTTTGGCATTATCTTTTTCTTGCAGTGGATTGTACCGCAATTTAGTGCCGATCCGAGTACTAATGTTTGGCCATTATTTTGGTACTACGTGGTAGTTGGGTTAATGTCTCAGGTGTTTTACACCGTTGTCAGTTTGCCTTATACGGCAATGACTCCAGAATTAACTCAAGATTATGACGAACGCACAACTTTGAATAGCTTTCGCTTTGCTTTTTCCATTGGTGGCAGTATTTTATCTTTAATTTTGGCACAAGTGGTTTTTTCGACCATCGCCGATCGTCAGCAACAATATTTAGTTTTAGCCGCAATTTGTGCAGTAATTTCGGTTGTGGCTCTTTATTGTTGCATTTTTGGTGTCCGCGATCGCGTCTTAGCTTTTGAAGCCAAACGCAGCCAAGCCGCAGCAACTCCATCCATACCCTTCTTTGAACAACTCAAAATCGTTTTTACCAATCGGCCTTTTCTATTTGTTATCGGTATATATCTCTTTTCTTGGTTAGGGGTGCAGGTTACAGCCAGCATTATTCCCTATTTTGTCGTTAATTATATGCGTCTCCAAGATTCAGATGTCCCCTCAGTCATGATTGCAGTACAGGGGACTGCTTTACTTATGTTGTTTGTCTGGAGTGCTTTGAGCAAGAAAATTGGCAAAAGACCAGTTTATTTTATGGGCATGAGTTTATGGATAATAGCCGCCGGGGGACTATTTTTTCTCCAGCCTGGTCAAATCGGTTTAATGTATTTGATGGCTGTCATGGCAGGTTTTGGCGTATCTACTGCTTATCTAGTCCCCTGGTCGCTGATTCCAGATGTAATTGAATTAGATGAACTCCAAACTGGACAACGCCGAGAAGGAATTTTTTACGGCTTCATGGTATTACTACAAAAACTGGGTTTAGCTTTGGGATTGTTTTTAGTAGGTAACGCCTTGCAAGCATCTGGTTTTCAAGCAAATATACCAGGACAAACTACACTACCCATACAACCAGACTCGGCATTATTAGCTATTCGCCTTGCTGTTGGCCCTCTACCCACATTTTTCCTAATTTGTGGCTTATTTCTCACATATTTTTACCCAATTACCCGCGAGATGCACGCAGAAATTATGCTAAAACTCAAACAACGGCAAGAAAAAAATTAAGTTAAAAATATGGGTAATGGGGCATTAGACATCTCCAGAAATTAAATATGCGTTATCCCGAACTCTTGTAGAGAGATAGCACTGCTACGTCCGTAGATTCTTTTTCGGAGATGTCAATGATTGCCACTACCATAGAGACGACCGTTAAGTCATCCTTACTCACTACCAAGCTTATTTGCTGCTCGACAAACAATTTGCATAGAGGTAGCGTTAGCGTCAGCATTGCCAGGTTTGAGAACAATTTCTTTTTTAATTGTCTGATCACTGGTTAACTGCCCTGTGGAGTTATAGACAGCCAATCTTGTGACATAAAGCTTACCCTGATTACAAGCAGCTTGCAACGTCGTTTTCGCCACACCATCGCCATGTTTCTGTGAAAGAGTATACTCGGTTCCTTTCACAGATGCCAAATCAAGGATAATCGGATTGCCATAATTATCGGCTCCTACTTGAATATCCAAGGAAAAACCATTATCAGTAATTTCTGCATTTGCTGTGCTACCAATTGAAGCAATTATCACTGCAACTAAGATACTAATTTTTTTGAAAAACATACTTTTGAAAAAAAAGAAACTATATATTCTTCTTATTCCTATGAAGGTGCTTTATGGCGCGGTGATACCACTAAACTAATGATAATAATCGATACATACAAAAAAAATAATCCTAGTGAATTTATTGAGATAATATAATATTCAGACTCCAATTACAGCAATTCTCATGAGAAAAAATGGACTGATCGATATTTATTTATGTGCATAAAAAAATCCAGTACTTTTTTCAAGCCTGGATTTGAGAATATCAATGATGATTTATAAATTTATTATTCCCAATAATAGAGATTAAATATACAAAGTGGCACTCTTAATTAAAAAAAACTTTCTGAATTGCTGATTAAGTTAAATCAAGCACTCTCATAATACTTGAGAGAATATCTCATAACAAAAAAACCGTAGCTGGACTACTACGGTTCTTTAGAGTGGATTACTGAACTCTAACTCTATATCAAAAGCCGTTGTCTGATAACTTCAGCTTTTTACCTATATCTAATCTCTTTGTGAACTAACTCTAACCCCTTTATACATATTCGTCATCACTTACTTAAAGTACTTAGTTTAGTGAAATACTTAACTAAATAACCGTATTATTTGATGTATTTAGTGAATTTAAATTGGTCTTCATATCTTTCTTACGGTAAAAATACGCAATTCTTTTTGTCAAAAAATACTTTTTTGCTAGGAAAAAGCATGATCGATGTTATAAATATAACAATTATAAAATAAAAAAAATCAGTAAAAAATTGTTAATTTGAGGTACTAGTTTTTATACGGTGAAAAAAATAAGTACGTTAAGCTTATAGCCTGTCTTAAAATACTGCTAAAAAAACCCCGATATCCGGGGTAATATTTGCGGCAAGGTGTTTATAGTCTCACTGCATGAAATGTAAATAGCACAGCAATTATCAGGATTAAGGCAAATGGTACCCTGTTTAGCAGAGCCTTTTATCTTTCTTTATAGGTATATAGTCATCTACCAAAAGTATTAAGTAAGTTAACCACCTCTTCAGGGTTGATAGCTACAGCCTCATTCAAGAATCAGTTAAAGTAAAGATAAGTAAAGAAATTGCTGAGAATTAAATGGCTGCTCTACCCCTAGAGGAAATCTCTGCTCAGTTAGAAAGTCCAGACTTACGCGATCGCATGGTAGCCCTTGCCAGTTTGCGTCATATACCCCCTGAAGACGCAGTACCTTTAATTAAAAAGGTGTTGGATGATGAATCTCTGCAACTGCGATCGATGGCAATATTTGCCTTAGGAATTAAACCCACAGCAGAATGTTATTCAATTCTGGTCAAAATTTTAGAAAATGACCCAGACTACGGTATTCGTGCCGATGCTGCTGGTGCATTGGGATATTTAGGTGATACTAGAGCCTTTGAGGTACTGGCAAGGACATTTTATGAAGATACTGATTGGCTAGTACGTTTTAGCGCCGCCGTTTCCCTGGGTAATATTAAAGATCCACGCGCGCGGGAAATTCTCATTCAAGCCTTAGATAGCAAGGAAACAGTATTACAAGAAGCTGCTATCTCCGCACTAGGAGAAATTCAAGACATTGATTCTGTAGATAGTATCCTGCGCTTTGCCCAATCTGATGATTGGTTAGTAAGGCAACGTCTTGCAGAAGCCTTAGGAAATCTTCCTACTATTAAGACCATTTCCGCTTTAAAATATTTAGAAAAAGACAGCCATCCCAATGTAGCAGCAGCAGCGAGTATTTCCCTCAAAAGGCTTGAAGAACAAGGTTATCAAGCTTAATATCAACTTCTCCTGC
Organism: Nostoc sp. CCY0012; assembly: GCF_963920855.1. NCBI lineage: Bacteria > Bacillati > Cyanobacteriota > Cyanophyceae > Nostocales > Nostocaceae > Nostoc > Nostoc sp. CCY0012. Next base: position 63,851 of record NZ_CAWUDM010000019.1, read on the forward strand.
TACCTTTTAATAAATTAAGTGGGATTTTTAGAGTTTTGATGCAGGGTAATTTCATTCATGAACATGAATATTGAAGAATTTTTTGAATTGAGTGCTGGTAAATGGTTTTCCCATCGCACTAGTCACCATTTGGCTTTTAAACAAGCAGAAGACGGTAAATCAGATATCGTTATTGAAACCCTCGCCGCTGATCATCCAGAGGTCATTAAACTGTGTCAACAGTACGAAATTGCGCCTCACTTAGCATCCTGTGGTGCTAGAGTTACCTGGAATGGCACGATGGAATGGGATGAAGAAAAACACAATGGATCTACCGTGTTAGTTTCAGTCCCCGATGCCGATAATCCACAAGAAGGCAAGTTACTCAGAGAAATGGGTTACGCCGAAAAAGCACCTGTTGCTGGAAGCTACAAGATGGGTAGCGATGGTGCTTTAACTCTCACCACAGAATATGAAACCATGTGGTCTGAAGAACGTTTATGGTTTGCCAGTCCCAATTTACGGATGCGAGTCAGTATCCTCAAGCGTTTTGGTGGCTTTAGCATGGCTTCCTTTACTTCGGAAATTCGCATGGGTGGTAGTCCGTCTGCGGCCAAGGTATCAGAGGCTGCTAATTCTACCTCTAGTTCTAGTTAGTGATTCCCTAAAGAAAGAGGACAGGGCGCAGGGAAGAATACTTTGGGCTAATACCACAAGGCGAACGTCAAAATTTCTCTCCCTGGTTTCCCCGTCCCTCACTGACAAACTGAAATCAATTGTGAAATATTCTGGTACGCATACCCTGGAGATAAGCCTTGATACTGCAAAAGAGATATCACTTGTGTCAATTCATCTTTTAATTGCTGTTGACTACCTAACTTAGCTACCAACATTTTTTGAATAGGTTTGACAATTCGCCGCATTTGTTCTTGATTTAGCTCCTCATCTTGCGGATTTTGTGTGATGAAACTATGGGTGATCAGCAGTTCAGAACCTTGAAGATTTTGATAATTTAATAAGTGTAGAATTTCCCGAAAAATTTCATGAACAAATCGCTCAGTGGTATACTTAAGTATGACTGGATCTAAAATATAAATGGTGGGAATATCTTCAACATTGTTGGATATAAATGAATGGCGTGCTATTAAATTATTTAATGTCTGAAATAATTGTTGATCCGATAAAAATTGCTCACTGTCATGTGATAACTGATTCCAGGTAGCTGAATTGCGCCTGATAGCTAACCAATAAATTAAATTGATTTCTATTTTTGCTAATCCTTGAAATTGCTCATCCAAGAATTTTGTAATCGCATCACCCACAAAAACTGACATATCAATAAATGGTGATATATCAGCAGAAAATACCCTCTTTACTTGTTGGGCAACTACTTTAATCATTAAGGGATTTCTATAACGCTGACTTAATTCAGCTAATTGCCTATCTGTACCAGACATACCTTCTGCCAAGAAAATTTGTCTAGCAGCTTCGGGTGTAATTTCTGTTAGTTTTTTGAAGCGAATTAATTTACCTTTTAAGATGTCAATATTATGGGTTAATTTTCTAGTCAGCAATAATAAACTGCTGCGGTGGGATTCTTGGGCAACTATTTCTACAAAGTTGTTATATTTGGTGTAATTTTCACTTTCATCTTCTATTAATTCTTCCCAACTATCTAGCACTATTAAGCATCTGTGACGATGTAAACACCGCATGATTGGCGCGATATCATCTGCTTCTTGTTCACCGTGAGTCAGAAACTGCATGAGTTTGAGTATAATTTCTGAAAATGGTGGTGCTGATGCTAAAGAGAGCCAAATTACATAATCATACTGGTGAATAATTTTATCTACTAAACGACGAGCTAAAGCACTTTTCCCAATTCCTCCCATACCATGCAAAATAACTAACTGACAGCGTTCTTGCGTCAGCCATTTTTGAAGTTCTGCTAATTCTTGAGTGCGACCATAAAAACTTGATATATCTGGCGCTTCGCTTAAATTTTTTTTTGCGGCTATCTGCGTCATTTTCTATAACATCTTCCCAGTCTAAATCTAAGACTTGGCAAAAAGCCCTAAAAGTATCAGCCTTAATGGGTTGCTTTGCGTCCCGAAAGCGTTTCCACGTCGCTGATGCTACTGCAAATGTGTAAGCATTATCCCAGTTTTGATGCGGCTCAAGAATTTTACTTGCTTCCCTGAGAAACATTTCATCCATATCCCAAGCCCTGTCAATTCTGCCTTGCTTGGCAATGATTTTATTTCTGGCTTGTTCAATTTTGTTGCTTCTAGATTCCCTAATCAACCGTTTTCCGCGTTCAGAAGCCTTGACAGTTCGCATGATATTTGAGACATAAATTTCCAGGGATTGCTAAAAATAGCCAAAAAATGATTATCTTTGTGGAGTATCTCTTTCTGGAGTATGCAGAAGAGTAAAACTATATTCATCACTGGCTCTATCGCTAGAATTTGCTTGGACTAAAATACCAATTCCTGTAGCTTGTTTGCGGTCATGAGACGAATTAAATTCAACGTTGGCATCAGTAGCACCTGGTGATGAAAATGAGTTATTTTTTAATACTTGGTATAATCCTTCACGGGTGTGGCACGTCACAAATCAACTAGTCAATACTTAGGTTTTTACTTAAAGTTACGCTTATTTCTCAGAATTTTCACTTACGTAATAATTCTGTACCATAGTCATGTTTTTTGCAATATCTAGTGAAATAGTCTTTTTTACCAGATGAATATTCTATGCATTCCATAGGTACAAGTCTATGACTACCCCTGTTAATGTGAACATTTGTACTAAGCAATTAATAAGGGTTTCAGTCTTGCACCCATAAAAATTTCAAAGCAAAAAATCAGATTTGCGCTCAAATTTAGGTTTCAGGGTTGTGGACACAACGTAAAATGAGGCTTATGAGTAGTACTTTATTGGTACACCTTAACAGGGGTAAAGTCTATGACTTATGCTGTAAATTTTTGTTTATATTTCTAGGGTAGTTCTAATAACTCCCAAAAAAATGTCCCCATTCTGGCTGTCGTGATTTGGTGCTGTCAGCCAAACCAAACCAGGAGTAATGCTAATTTTGGCATTAATTTGATACCGATAAAATCCTTCAAGGTGAAATCCAGTATCTGGGTCACGACGAGGTAAACCTGATAGAGATGCTGAAGTACTAGTCAATTTAGGCTGCATTCCTATAATAATTCCTCCCAAATTACCTGTTTTGCCCAAATTAGGAAAGGACAGAGTAACCGCCCAGTTCCAAATATCAGCATTACCTGTAACTTCTCCAGTTAGCACCCGTGCATTGGTATAGCCGGCCCATCCACCAAGTTGAAAACCACTACTAATTTTGACATTTGCTTGCACGCCATAGGAATTAGAAGCAACTTTTCTGCCTCCTAGGTTAGATGCTAAACTGCCAGTATTATGGGCTAAACCATCCTCGTTATAAGCATTAACGTAGCTAAAAGCAAATTTGGTATCTGGATCTTGACTATTGGGATAAAATATAATCTGCCCTAATGCACCATAGCCACTGTTAAACAAGCCACTCCGAGGGTTGTTGGCATTTTTCGCTAGATACATAGCCTCTGCTTTAATATTTTTATTCGGCCAATAAGTAAGTATGACACCCGTATCTCCACCTAAACGATAAATGGCATTGTATCGACCAAAGCGAGAGATTGTAGCATTGGCATCGCTTTGTAGAGGGTTAATAACATCCCCATCATCAAAGTAAGTATTAAAGCCTGTAGCTGCTAAAATTGATACTTGTTCGTTGAGCGGAAAACGATATTGCAACTTACTGAGTACCGCATTACTAGTTGTATCAGATTGGAAACCTACGCGAGCTTCATTTCCAGGTGCATGAGGATTAATCACATTACTCGCTTGAATACGGGCAAGTAACTCATCTTGTCCGATAAAGGTGGTTCTGAAATTGAGGCGCACTCGACTAGAAAATGTAAGATTGCTATCGTCTCCATCACCATTACTACTAGCATCCCCAAACGCATCTACAGCAGCCAAAATAAATTGACCATTGAGTTTTGTAGTTGTGGAAAATTGCTGTTGTTCTAGCTGTTCGGTACGTGCTTCTACAACATCAACTCTACTCTGTAAGGTAGCAATTTCCGCCGCAAATTCTTCTTGCAGCTTTTGTAAAGTTGCTAAATCTTCCTTGACAACTACGTTGTTAATATCAGCAGTAATACCTTGGTTAACTTTGTCTAAACAGGCGTTGAATGCAGCCGCAAACTCAAAGCGAGTTATGACGCGACTACCCCTAAAGCTGGCATCAGGGTATCCAGCAATACAACCATAACGCTCAACTAAAGACTGCAATGCTTGAAATGCCCAATCAGTCGGCTGCACATCAGCAAGCTGAGAAACTGAAGTAACTTGTACAGCATCTAGTTGTATATATTGATTAACTTTTTGCCAGTATTCAGTGCTGTTCTCTTCTGTCGTCACGTCTATTGAATTTTGACTAGATGATAAATTTCCAGCTTGAGCTTTAGCGATAGGCGTTAGTACAAAAATCAAAATCAAGGCAGGAGAAATTAAGCTGAGTGCAGCTTTAATAAAACTCAACATGTTGTTATCTGGATAATAATTTTCTGTGCAAAAAACTGAAATTTATTCTTAGGCAGTTGCTCAATACTTTGTTGAGTGCCTAATATTGCCTTTATATGAATTTACAGAGGCGCTTTGTTTTTAAAGTATCAGAAATATTGTTAATTTTGTAGCTATAATTTCAGCCAAATATTCAACATTTAAGTTCAAAATATTCAACATTTTCAGTTTTTTCGCTCAATTTGTTACAGGTATAAATTTATTCTAGAAATTAAGGTAAGCTCACTACCAGGACTTATTTCCAGTTGACAGATGGGCACTGAAAAAATATCGGAACTCATAAGAGTAGCAAATACTTTAGTTACCCCCAAAACAGGATTATCTTTAACAGATGTACAAAAGTCGATTCTAGAGCAGGTATTTACAGGTAAAAAGCTGAAAGAAATTCAGGTAACTGGATATTCTGACAGCACTGTACAGCGGGTGTTTTGTCCCAAGCTTTGGGAATTATTATCAGATGCTACAGGGCAAAAAATACGTATTAATACTGTAAAACTAGTATTAGAAAAATTACTACGAGAACCAAACTATCTTCAAAATGACACAGATAAAACTACTATCCCCATCGAACCGCCTTTAGTTTCTTCATCAATTCCTGCCAAACGCCCACGCCACAACTTACCTGCACCTAGTTGCACAACATTTGTTGGTCGAGAAGAAGAAATTGCCCGGTTGCTAGAATTACTGTCACCCAGGCATTCTGCACATTTAGTTAGCGTTGATGGTATTGGTGGTGTGGGTAAAACAACTCTTGTTCTTCAAGCTGCTTATCTTTGTGTGGATGCCAGCAAAAATAACGAAGGTTTTCTTGGTGTACCTACTTTTGATACTATTATTTTTACTTCAGCTAAAGAATTTTATCTAACTTCCTCTGGTTTTTTACCAAGTTTAGCTCCCAGAAGAACTTTACGTGATATCTTTCAACAAATTGCTCGGTTATTAAATGAATTAGATATTACAGGGGTTAGTTTTGAAGAGCAATTAGATTTAATTAAAGAAGCTCTTTCCTGTCAGCAGACATTGTTAATTGTAGATAATTTGGAGACGGTGGATAATCAGCAGGATGTGTTGGCCTTTTTGTATGAATTACCACCAACCGTTAAGGCAGTAATTACTACCCGTGAACAAATTGTGTTTGTACCTGTGCGTTTAACATCTATGCCAGAATCAGATGGCATTTGTTTAATTAAGCACGAAGCCCAAGAAAAGGGAGTACATCTCACACACCAAGCTATTCAAGCACTTTACAAAGTTACAGGAGGTATTCCAGTCGCCATTAGCTATGCCATAGGTCAATTATATAACGGTTATCCTATTCAGGAAGTTTTGGGACAAGTCTCTGAATCTAGGGGAGACGTGGCACGTTTTTGCTTTGAGAATTCCGTAAAACCACTGATAGGAAAATCAGCTCACAAGTTACTTATGGCACTAGCGTTATTTCCCATACCTGCTTTACAGGATGCTTTGGTGCAAGTTGCAGTGTCCGAAATGAATTTGCATACCACAAGTGCTGACTTAGCTAGATTGCGGGGACTTTCGTTAGTTAGACAAGAGAATAATCGCTATAGTATGCTACCACTCACCCGCGAGTATGCCCTTGCCGAACTGAAGAATCACCCTGACTTTGAATTAGAAGCAAGGGAGAGGTGGATTCAATGGTACTTACACTTTTCCCAGAGGTATATCGGACAGGATGCTAAAGGATGGCAAGGACAATTTGATGGTTTGGAGGAAGAGTGGCAAAATTTACAAGCTGCTATTGAGTGGTGTGTAATCGAGGGTCGATATGCTGAGATGTTAAATTTCTGGCAAAATATTGAAGCCTATACATATATGATGGGTAGGCGAGAAAGTCGCTTACGATACTGGGAAGAACGTCTAACTTGGACAGCCTGGTTAATTTCCGCAGCCGAACAACGTGGGGACTGGTCAGTCTTAGCACAAGTGATGGTTCACCGGGGTTGGACGCTGACATCGATGGGAAAGCCGCAGCAATTAGAAGAAGCAGACAAACTATTTACTAAGGCTTGGGAGTTACGTCACCATCAAGAAGCTTTATTTAGATTGACGTTGGCCAGAAATATTGCAGTTTTACGCATTCAACAGCAAAGATTAGACGAGGCACAGATTTGGCTAATACAAGCACAAGAAATACTGGCACTGGCACAAAAAAAACTAGATGAACAGCAGCGATCGCGGCAGTTAGTGCAAATTCGATATTATCAAGGTGAGATTTTATTTAAAAATAAAAAATATACGCAAGCCAAAATAATATTTCAAGAAACTTTAGAAATTGCACAATCGATGAACTGGATACGTGCCATTTTCTGTACGCAAAATTGGCTGGCTGATATTGCCATCAAACAATCCAGACTAGATGAAGCGGAACGACTGCTAACAGAAGGATTACGTGTAGCCGAAGCTAATGAAGACAAAAGCCGCGCTGCATTTTGTCAGCGCTCATTAACCTCTCTAGCTAAGGCACAAGGGAAGTTAGTAGATGCTCATTATTGGGCAACTAAAGCATTAGAGAATTTTGAGAAACTGGGGATGCTACCAGAAGTTGAAGAAACTCAAAATTTGCTGCGATCGCTTGATATATAAGTATTACATACCCTACTATTTAAAGATGTAGGGTATCTAGTTTATAAAAATATTTTATTAGCAAATAAACTATGTACACCCCAACAGAATTTCACAACAAGCCGCTGGAGAATTACCCATAGTATTTTGCCCATAATTTAGCTCGAATAGTTCTTGAGTTTGAGCAAAAGCTAATTGCCATTCTAAACGTTCTGCCTCTCCCATAACTCCAAAATCCGGAATATGTTGCAAGCATGTATTAAAGAGATACAGGCAGTCTTGCTCAAATTGCTGAAGATTAGCCATATGTGCGTGTAAAACTACATCAATTTGTTGATTAGGAACCATTCTGATATCAGGATATTTTTGGATTAAAAATAAAAATAGAATATACTGACGTATTGCCAACAATACTTGTATTGTATTCATTTTTTGCCTCGCTTCAGATTTAATAATTCTGAAAAATATGGCTGCCCAATCAATCATTCTAAATGTATCGAGATTTTTTTTATTGCCAATATATTTCCAAGGATTCCAGGGTAATATGTGCATAAACTTTAATTCATGATTTAGAAAAAACATTAACTTTTATTTACTGCTAATTAAACTTGATTTGAGTGTTTTACTTAGGTTGTATGTAAATAAACAAAAGTTATTTATTGGTATGAAATAACTAAAATTGCTTACTTTTTAGCAAGAGATATATAAAACTAATTTGTGTTTTATATACAATTAATAAAAATTCAGGTTTGAATAAGGGATTCGCTCAGGATAAACCCGAAAAGAGTCGAAGAAATCCACAGATTCTGTAGTTAACTCATCTTTTGTTACAGTTCCCATAAAGTAAAGACGCTGATTAACCACAAATGCGCGATATTGTCCCAGAGTCCCATCAGAATGCTGTATCAGTAACTGTAAGCCTGGATGTTTATTAATTACCAGATTAGTAGTTTGAATAATTTTGCCTTGGCGACCAATAGTTTCCCTCATTGCAGTTCGTAACACTTGCCGCAACTGGGGAATAGGTATACTAGAAGCTTGTGGAAAGTTTCTGTGTATAATGGTGTACACCCGTTGATTAGCACTGATAGATGTCAGTTGATCAAGGGTATTTTTGATAACTTCCCCTGGCATAAAAATTTGAAAATCACGCTCTGGCCCCCAATATGTATTATCTTCTGCGATTAAAATAGGCTGTTTGGGGGCTTGGATTCTAGTATTACTAGATACCAAATTTAGGACAGACTTTGATGAATTCACTAATGCTAATGCTTGACTTTGCGTACTAATAGCAATGAAAACAGAAGCCGCAGCAATAGTTAAAGGATGTGTAAGCACCATAAATTTATCTCCTTCTGGATGTTAAATTTACATCTCTTCTCTGAACCACAATTAAGGATTTACCATGAAATAAAAAGTCTCTTCAACCCTCAGTTTTGGCTCAGAAAAAGTTCATTTAATCATCAGAAAGGAGTGGATAGAGGTGGTGAAGAAAGATGTCTTACAAACCTAAAGTCTTCCCCGTTTCCTTTTCCTTTATTTACATTTGTAAGAAGTTAGCGATCGCCTGCGGTACTGGCAGCACAATAATTACCAGCAGTGCCATTGCCATCAATCCTAAAATGTCACGACCATTATCTAATTCGGTGACATCGTTTAAGGCGGGTTCATCAATCAAGGGGATGAATAATAAAATAATCGCCCAGATAAAAAATCCTGACTGGACTAAAGAAAGCAGTAGCAGTAACAAGCGGGAAATTTGACCGATAACCATTGCGGTTCTCTGTCCAAACATGGCATGGACAATATGACCCCCATCGAGTTGTCCCACAGGCATCAAATTCAAAGCTGTGACAATTAGTCCCAGAAAACCAGCAATTGCTATAGGATGCAGGTTGATAGCAGATTGTGCTGTTAATTCGCTCCCTAATGCTAACTTCGCCAGCAGTGCCAATAAAATTGAATATTTGGGGTTGAGTGCTTCAGGATTCAACAATGCTGTTTGATCAGTCATGGGAACCACCTCCGAATTAGCCAAACCCCAGATTAAAAACGGTAATGTGATCACAAAACCTGCAATAGGCCCAGCGATACTCACATCAAATAAAGCTTTCCGGTTGGGTATGGGACTACGCATTTGAATAAATGCGCCAAAAGTGCCTAAGAAAAATGGCAGAGGGATAAAATAAGGCAGGGTTGTGCGAATTTTGTAATGCCGAGCGGTCATATAATGACCAAGTTCGTGGATACCTAAAATAGTCATCAACCCTAAAGCATAGGGTAAGCCCTGTAACAAAATACTTGGTTGAGAGACAAATTCTTGTGGTTGAAAACCGGCGAGTGTTGACCCTACAAAAGTAGTTGTCAGTAAAGTAGCGAATAGTAAAAATAAAGCTAATCCTGGACGTGTTAACCGTTCTGGCTTAGTGGCATTGGCATTTTTAGCAGCTTGAGCGTTAGGAACCAGCACAAAGAAAGGTTTACCATTAAAACCTTCTTGAAAGATGAGCAAGAAGCGATCGCCAAATTGTGCTTCGATATTAGCCTTAATCTGCTGATAAGCCTTAGTAGGGGTAGTTCTGATCTGACCACGACAGACAACAGCCTGGGGTCTGTACTCAATGTTTTGGATGTAGTAAACAGACCAGGGAAAACAATTTCGTAGTTGGGTTTCTTCCGTTGGTTCAATGGGACGCACTGTTACTGCTTCTGCGGTAGGATGGATAGCCGACTGTGGTTCAATAGCTGGGGGTTCCGTTTGTGGATCTTTTGGCGCTCGACGGCCCCATTGAAACAACAGCCAGTATAACAGAAGGCAGATAATTGACGGCCAAATGATCAGTGCTGCCGGCGGGGGTGGTTGTGTCCCATACCTTATCGTCCACCCGCTTAATATCAATGCTGGTGTCATTAACACCAACCACAACAACCAGACTGGTGTCCGGGTGATGTTAGCGACACTGCGCTGCACCATTAGATAAGTAGCTAGTCCCAATAGGAGGAGAAACCAAGATGTCATTTGCTCTTCAGTAATTTTAAAAATATGTCCCACCAGCGTGTCGGTACCACAGCCTTCACTACTAGACAGACTCTAAACCCCAATTTGTCTACAACGGTTAACAGAACTTATTAAGTCTCAAATGTAAATTCTTAAGAAGTTCAACTCTGTCACCCAATTTTTACCACTCCTCAGTTCGGTTTTTGCTCATGTGTCCCTTACCTCAACAGCCAAGTCAGATAGCCAAGCCACCACGTCCAGTACTAGATAGTATCTTTGCCTTTCCGCCAAATCGAGACACATTAGGGGGAACCTCTTACCTTATTGTAGGAAATGAAGGCAATATCCTCATCGATTCCCCGGCTTTAGATCAAACAAATCAAGATTTTTTGCGATCGCATGGCGGCGTGCGTTGGCTATTTCTCACTCATAGAGGTGCTATTGGTAAAACTTCAGAAATTCAACAAATCTTTAGCTCCGAAGTTCTCATTCAAGAGCAAGAAGCTTATTTATTACCTGGATTAACTGTAACCACCTTTACCCAAAATTTTACACTCACGGCTACAACACAAGTAATTTGGACACCGGGGCATTCTCCCGGTTCATCTTGTCTCTACTACAGTAAACAGGGAGGTGTGCTGTTTTCTGGTCGCCATTTAGTCCCCAATCACCAAGGAGAACCAGTACTACAGCGGACAGCAAAAACATTTCACTGGCCAAGACAAATTAAAAGTCTTCAATTACTACAAGCACGCTTCACCCCAGAAACCCTACAGTACATCTGTCCAGGCGCTAACACAGGCTTCCTCAGAGGCAAACGTTTCATAGAGAATGCTTATCAGGGACTTGTGAGTGCTGAGGTAGAGAGATGAGGAAAAAACTCCCCACTCCCTACGCCCTACTCCCTACTTCCCACTCCCGCCAATACAGAATTTGTCTTTAACAATTCCAATGCTCCTTGATATTGCACATCGGCGTTGGTGGCAATTTGTTCGCGGGTAATTGATTCTTGGGCAATTACTTTATCTGGCTTAATACCTAATTTGTTGATATCCCGATGATTAGGTGTTTCGTACTTAGCAATTGTGACTGCCAAGCCAGAACCGTCTGATAATTCAAACAAAGACTGGATTAAGCCTTTACCAAAGGTAGTTTCCCCTACTAGCTGGGCGCGACCATTGTCTTGTAGGGCCCCAGCAAGAATTTCACTAGCGCTGGCGGTTCCTTGATTGACTAAAATTACTAATGGATCATCTGTCAAGGCAGGGCCAAATGATTCAAAACTGCCCTGAATACCTTGGCGATTGACCGTGTAAACAATGGTACCGGAATTTAACCACAGGCGGGCAATTTCTACTCCTGATTGTAATAACCCACCGGGATTATTTCGCAAATCTAAAATATAGGCAGCAGCGCCTTTTTTCTCTAAACTAGAAATAGCATGTGCTAATTCTGTAGAAGCGTTAGCGTTAAATTGAGTTAAGCGCAGGTAGCCAATGGGTGTTCCTTGGGAAGAAAAACGCAAGTCAGACACCACAGGGTTAAGCTCAATGCGATCGCGCACTATTCTCACTTCTTTTTCCCCTACCCCATCTCGTTCAATCAACAGGGTAACTAGACTACCAACGGGGCCCCGCATCCTAGTTGCTGCTTCGTCGAGGGTCAAATCTTCTGTGGAAATGCCTTCGATTTTGAGAATGCGATCGCGTGGTTTAATTCCGGCTTTATCTGCTGGTGAATCCACAATGGGTGACACTACTTCTAGCCTTCCAGTCTCCGGATTCAGGGCAATTTGTAAACCCACCCCAGTCAGTTCACCCGACGTATTGACTTGCAAACTCCGGTACTGCTCCGGGTCTAAAAAGCGGGTAAAAGGGTCGCCCAAAGACTTCAGCATATTCTGAATTGCTGCATAAGCTGCTTGATTGTTTTTCAGCGGCTTCTCTAATGCCTTTTGCCTCGCCGCCGACCAATTTTGATGGTTAAACGTCTCATCTAAATAAGTACGATTGACAATTCGCCAAACTTCTGAAACTAGCTTTTGCTCATCCGTCAAAGCTACTGCTGGTTGGATGAGGGCGCCCAACGCCAACCAAAATGCCATTAGCAGTGAAAATCCTAACCGAAAAACCTGTTTGTGCATGAACCCCATTTTCTATTTCACCTGATCCCAAATTGCTGAAAACTGCCCGTTTACCTCGTTATTGATGAAATCTATATCTCAACTATGTTACTTTTTTTATAGAAGTGGTGCATTGCTCTCATCAACTTGTCAAGACAACTGATGCGGTGTATTCCACTCAGCAAACGATAAGATCTACTTGGTGTCCAGCATTTTTTGTGTTGGCTTGCAAAGAGAACGCAATATATTCCATATTTACAGAGTGTTAAGTTTCTGAAAACTCTTATCACTTTGAAGGCTCCAAAGCAAACGAACTAACTCCCTTTTGTGAAAATCCCAAAATTGCTAATTGGGAGATTGATCAACCGCAACCGATTTTTAGGAACTTGAGATTGTATGGCCAACGTTTACGACTGGTTCGAGGAGCGCTTGGAGATTCAGGCGCTAGCTGAGGATGTCACTAGCAAGTACGTCCCTCCCCATGTAAATATCTTTTATTGCCTGGGCGGCATTACCCTAACTTGCTTTCTCATCCAGTTCGCCACTGGATTTGCCATGACGTTCTACTACAAGCCAACTGTAGCTGAAGCTTACTCTTCAGTAGAGTACATCATGAATGAGGTGAGCTTCGGTTGGCTAATCCGCTCCATTCACCGCTGGTCTGCCAGCATGATGGTGTTAATGATGATTTTGCACACCTTCCGGGTGTACCTCACAGGAGGCTTCAAAAAGCCCCGCGAATTGACCTGGGTAAGTGGTGTCATCCTAGCTGTAATCACTGTTTCTTTTGGTGTTACAGGTTACTCCCTACCTTGGGATCAAGTAGGTTACTGGGCTGTAAAAATCGTTAGCGGCGTACCAGAAGCAATTCCCGTAGTTGGCGTTTTGATTTCTGATATGTTGCGCGGTGGTTCTAGTGTTGGTCAAGCTACATTGACTCGCTACTACAGCGCTCACACCTTTGTACTACCTTGGTTAATTGCAGTCTTCATGCTGTTCCACTTCTTGATGATCCGCAAACAAGGTATTTCCGGACCTTTGTAATCTAAATTCAGCCAAAATGCGAAAAGGCAACAGCTTTCAGTTTGCAGATTCAGTTGTTTGTTTTAAACTTATGAGAAATCAGAAAAAAATCACTCATAAGCGACAATAAAAACAAAGGCTGTATTTTAAGCTGAAAGCTGTAGACCCCCTCCAAGCGGCTTGCCGCAGTCCAGGGTTGCCTCATAGCTGATGGCTTCCACAAATGCTTTAACTGAATTTGAGCAGGAGAGCGCATTCAAACATGGCAACGCAAAAAAAACCCGATCTGAGCGATCCTCAGTTAAGAGCCAAACTCGCCAAAGGCATGGGTCATAACTACTATGGCGAACCCGCTTGGCCTAATGACCTATTGTATGTATTCCCCATTGTGATTATGGGTTCCTTCGCGTGTATTGTGGCTCTAGCTGTACTAGATCCTGCAATGACAGGTGAACCAGCAAATCCTTTTGCTACACCACTGGAAATTTTGCCGGAGTGGTATTTGTATCCTGTATTCCAGATTTTGCGATCGCTTCCTAACAAACTTTTAGGAGTGCTAGCAATGGCCTCAGTGCCTTTGGGATTAATCCTCGTTCCCTTCATTGAGAACGTCAATAAATTCCAAAATCCCTTCCGTCGTCCAGTTGCAACTACAGTATTCCTCTTTGGCACTCTTGTCACCCTGTGGTTGGGTATTGGTGCTGCCCTCCCATTAGATAAATCTCTGACTTTGGGATTATTCTAATTTAGTTAACACCAAGCCTTTGACGCCTGTAGTTTCTAGAGCATCTACCGAATTTAGTAGTTATGGGGAGGGTTTTCCTCCTGGCAACTGCTGACGCAATCACCCAGGAAGTGTTCTTGGAAAGCTGCTCATACTTTTGGCAGATGTACTTTTGCGACTTACAGGCGTCAATTTTATTCATCCAGGTAGCATCTGGGATTTTTAGTTTTGGTAAAAAACAAGATTCCCAAATCTAAAATCGCCAAAATACGACCAATATAGACATCTTTTACTCATCTTATATTCAAGTCAAGGTCAATGCTTAGCATAGTGCAGCACGACCATCTGACGGTGAAGAGCGAACTTAAGCTCCTAAACTACGTACAACAATGGTTTGAGCAATTTTGTTTACAATATCTATCTCAACTTGGCTGGTCAGAAAGCCAACTTTATCGCCTTAATTTAGCATTAGCAGAGGGTTTTACCAACGCAGTCCGTCATGCTCATCGTGCTTTACCACCGGAAACTACCATCGAAATTGAAGTTAGCCTGTGGATTAATAGACTAGAGATGAGAATTTGGGATCATGGAAAACCGTTTAATCCCGATGCCATCGCCGAGCCACAACCAGGCACTCTGCAAGTTGGGGGATATGGATGGTTTCTCCTGCGACGATTGGCTGACCATGTTGTCTACGAACGCAGCGCAGATGGGAGAAATTGTTTACTGATCGTTAAATATGCTAAAGAAGGTAAAAATTAGAAAGAATGCCATAACCATGACAAAGCGACTTCAGCCCTGAGGTAATTTTTGTTATTTGTATAAACATTTTATAGAGATTTTGCTAGAGACGGGGCTGAAGCTATGAGACGAATACGAAAAATTAATTAACCAGCAGAATATAGTACTGGGATCAATAAATTTTACATGGGATGAGAATAGAAAAGATTTGTAATTATCAATGCTAAAGTCCTCTAAGCAGAAAAACGTCCAGCAGTAGTTCATCCCTGCAAAGTTAAAAAACCTGCTTTGGGAACTTCAATTTCGTTCTGAGGAACTATTAGAGAAATTGGTACCAGCAGATATAGAGCGATGGCACAATGGAATACTCGCCTAACTTGCGTCTTAGCTCATTTACACCTGCATCTGTACCCTCTCTCGGAGTATAAAAAACATAAATGTTGATTGATACAGTGGGAGAAAACCTCAATTTAGCCGAAAAAGTTCATGGAGCAGCTAACCACGTCTTCGTGTTCTTAGAAATTTTTGCCCGAGAAGGTGGTATTCAATCTTATGTCAAAGATATTTTTCGTGCATATTCAGAGTTGAAACCAGGTTGTAGAGCCGAAGTTTTTTTATTGCGAGATAGTTCTCACTGCTCAAATCCTTTTGAATCTGATAATTTAAAATTCCATTACTTTCAGAATCAGTTCTCCCAAATAGGAAGGCTGACAATGGCAGTGGCTTTACTCAAGTTTCTCGTGTACAAACGTCCCCAGCACGTTTTCTGCGGACATATTAACTTGGCAGTACTGATTCAAACTCTTTGTCAGCCGTTGGGGATTCCCTACACCGTACTTACATATGGCAAGGAAGTGTGGGAACCACTCAAAAAGCAGGAACAACGCGCACTAGCATCAGCAAATAGTATCTGGACTATTAGTCGCTACAGCCGAGATCGCGCTTGCGCCGCCAATGGTCTAGATCCTCAAAAAATAAAGATGTTAGCTTGTGCCATTGATAGCAATAAATTTATTCCTGGATCTAAACAGCCAGAATTAGTCGAGAAATATGGATTAGATAGTACAAAAGTATTAATGACTGTGGCGCGACTATGGTCAGGAGATATTTACAAAGGTGTAGATGTAACTATTCGCGCACTACCTCAAATAGCTAAAGTTTTCCCAGAAATTAAATATTTAGTAATTGGTCGCGGCGATGACCAACCCCGATTAGCCCAGCTAGCAAAAGATTTAGGTGTGAGCGATCGCGTGGTTTTTGCAGGTTTTGTGCCTACAGAAGAGTTAATGGCACACTATCGCCTTGCCGATGCCTACATTATGCCCTCTCAAGAAGGCTTTGGCATTGTTTATTTAGAGGCGATGACTTGTGGTGTGCCGGTGTTATCCGGTGATGATGATGGTTCTGCTGACCCCTTGCAGGATGGTAAACTAGGATGGCGAGTACCACATCGTGATCCAGAAGCAGTAGCAAAAGCTTGTATAGAAATTCTCCAAGGGAATGATCAACGTTGTGATGGACAATGGCTGAGAGAACAAGCGATCGCTGTTTTTGGTATGGAAGCCTTTCAACAGCGACTACAAGAACTGCTTTTATCCTGAGTCGTAAGCAGATAGTCCCAAAGCTTGAGTAATATTTCTTGACTTTTGGTAATTGAATTTTGGCTTTTGACTCTCAACTAAACTCGCTATCCTAGAAGAAGAGCAAGACAATATTTAAAAAATGAGCCTTAAATCTTTGCAATTGAGTCTTGAAAATCTTCGCCCTTGGCTCACAGTGTTAGCCGTTTTCTGGTTGCTGGCGTCATTAGGCTTAGGCTGGTTGGTGAATTCGTTGCTAATTATCGTTGGCTTCTTCATGTTGACACCCGTTGTCGCCTTCTTTGGATTTCGCTGGTGGCTGCAACGCAATTTAGTGACTGATCAATGTCCTGTTTGTAATTACGAATTTACAGGCTTAAATAACAGTCAATTGCAGTGTCCGAATTGTGGAGAAGCACTGTCAGTAAAACAAGGACATTTTCAGCGCTTCACACCAGAAGGCACAAT
The DNA here is from genome assembly GCF_963920855.1 of Nostoc sp. CCY0012. Classification (NCBI taxonomy): domain Bacteria; kingdom Bacillati; phylum Cyanobacteriota; class Cyanophyceae; order Nostocales; family Nostocaceae; genus Nostoc; species Nostoc sp. CCY0012. Next base: position 80,716 of record NZ_CAWUDM010000019.1, read on the forward strand.
TGATGTTACAGCTATTGAAATACCAACTAAATCACTGGAAGAGAAAAGTTAACGTTAATGTATCAGTATAATTACTAAAACAATAGCTAGCGATCGCTTTAAAATTGTATGTAGGCGGATAAGCGATCGCCTTTGGCTAGGTCAATATAAATATGTTGTGCGATCACACTTAGCTAAGT